>JAJYDP010000002.1 GCA_021777365.1 Chloroflexota bacterium
CAACGGCTTCGTGCATGGCCGAGTGCCCGGCATTGAGCAGCCGGTCCAGCTCACCGCCTCGCCAGCGCGGCACGACGTCGAGTCGGATCTCGAGCACGGCTGCCACGCGCACCACGGTCTCGAAGCGGAACGCGTCCATGTGCCCCTGCTCGATCCGACCGACCGTGGTTCGCGAGACCTCTGCCACCCGTGCCACGTCCGACTGGCGGAGCCCCCGCCTGCGTCGGACCGCCCGGATGGCCGCGCCGACTCGCTGCTCCACGTGCCGAGCATGCCAGCCGTGGCTGCCCGGGCGCTCCACCGAGGCTGCCCGGGCGCTCCACCGTGGCTGCACCGGCGCTCCACCGAGGCTGCCCGGGCGCTCCACCGCGGCTGCCCGGGCACTCCACCGCGGCTGCACCGGCGCTCCACCACGCCCGCGCCGCCGCTCCATCGCGCTCTACCGGTGCCGCGCGGCACCGGTACGTCAAGTCGTGCCAACCTAGCTGTCACGGGGCGCGCTACAGTTGGAACCCGGCAGACCCGCAAGCGTGGGAGGCACGTCGGCGGGTCCGCCATGAGCCCCGCGGTCTGTTCGAGCCGCAGGGGAGTCGCGGGAGGGGAACCGCGCGGATGCTCGACGATCCGTTCGACATCGACCCGCTCGAGGCCGTGGTGCCCGTGGCGGGCAGCGGTGTCCTGGACGATGCGATCCCGTGCGAGTGCGCGTGCGGCTGCGAACGCGTCGCCGAGTGGCCGGAATCGATCTGCGACGAATGCCGGGCCGGGGAGCACTGGACATCGGAGTCGGCCGACTCGGCGGACTGGCCGGTCGCGCGGGATGATGCCTCCGCCCTCCCGGGCGCCGACGACTCGGCGGACGCAGGGCCGCGATCGACCGACGACCCTCCCGACGCTTCTGACCGGCACACGACGCCGGAAGATGACCCCGGCCCGCTCGACGATGCGGTGAACGCGCACGACGCGTTCCGCATCAGTGGTCCCGTGCCTCGGTAGGGCGGCAGGTGCAGCTGATCGACGGCGTCGCCGTCTACTCCGCCACCGACCTGGTCGGGTACCTCGCCTGCGAGCACCTGACGAACCTCGAGCGGGCGGCGCTGGCCGGCCTGGTGGAGCGGCCGATCCGGACTGACCCCGAGCTCGACCGAATCGCGAAACGCGGACTCGAGCACGAGCGCCGGTTCCTCGAGAGCCTGCGGGCCGACGGGCTCCGGATCGTCGAGATCGTGCCGGAGCAATCCTGGCCGGCCGATCAGCCCGCGTCGGCCGATCAGCCCGCGTGGGCCGATCAGCCCGCATCGGCCGATCAGCCCGCGTCGGCCGATGGGCCCGAGTCATCCGATCGGCCGGAACCGCGCCAGGGGACGGGCCTCGCGGCGGAGCCGTCGACCACGGACCGCCCGGTCCCGGATCGGTCAGCCGAAATCCGTCGTCGCGCGGCCGAGACGCTGGCGGCGATGCGCTCGGGCGCGGACGTGATCTACCAGGCCACGTTCTTCGCGGGTCCGACGACCGATGGGGGTCGCGCGGATTCCTTCCCGAACCGCGCCCCCGGTGCCGCGGCCCCAAGGACAGCCCCGGCCGCCCCGGGGACCGCAAGGGCCGCCCTCGTCGCCCCCGGTGCCGCCTGGCTGGGATTCGCCGACTTCCTGCGCCGCGTCGAGACGCCCAGCGCCCTCGGGTCGTGGAGCTACGAGGCCTGGGACACCAAGCTCGCCCGTCACACGAAGGCGTCGGCGCTCCTCCAGCTGAGCCTGTACACGGACCTGCTGGAACGCCTGCAGGGGAAGCGGCCGGAGCAGATGCACGTCGCGCTCGGTGGAAGCGCCCACGCGGTCGAGCACTTCCGCACGGCCGACTACCTCGCCTACTACCGGCTGGTCCGGGCGCGGTTCGAGTCGTTCGTGGGCGCAGGTGGCGACGGGGCCCGGACTGCGGAGGGTGGCGCGCGTGCCGCCGACGTGGGCGCCCCAGGTGCCCCCGCGTATCCGCCGCCCACGCGCCCCGATCCCGTCGAGCACTGCGAGGTCTGTCGCTGGCAGGGCGTGTGCGCCGCGTGGCGCCGGCGGAACGACGACCTCTCGCTCGTGGCCGGGATCAGCGCCAGGCAGCGCCGCGTCCTCCGCGAGCACGAGCCGCCGATCCCGACGCGACGCGCCCTGGCCGCCGCCGCGCTGCCGCTGGACCCGCCGCTGCCCCGTCGCTCGGGAGTCGGCGAGGAAGGCCTGCGCACCGTCCGCGAGCAGGCGCGCATCCAGGTCGAGGGCGAGGACGCCGGACGGGTCCTGTACGAGCTGCTGCCCCCGGGCCGCCTCCGCGAAGGCCAGGTCGAGCCCGATCGCGGGCTGCTCGGGCTCCCGGAGCCGTCGCCGGGCGACCTCTTCTTCGACATCGAGGGCGACCCGTTCGCCTTCGACGACGGGGTCGACTACCTGTTCGGGGTGATCGAGCCCGGGCTGCCGGCGGGGGCGCCGGATCCGCGCGAGTTGGGCGTGCCGGCGACCGACGCGGGCCTGCCGGCGACCGATCGGCCCGGCGTGCCGGCGACCGACGCGGGCCTGCCGGCGACCGACCGGCCCGGACTGCCGGCAACCCACCTGCCGGGGCGCCCCGGCGACCTGCCGCCGGCGATCGAGCCGACCTTCCACGCGATCTGGTCGCTCGACGAGACCGGCCAGGCCACGCCCGCCGCCGAGAAACGGGCGTTCGAGCGCCTGGTCGACCTGATCGTCGACCGCCGGTCGCGCGACTCGGGAATGCACGTCTACCACTACGCGGCGTACGAGCCCGTGGCCATGGGCCGCCTCAGCGAGCGCTACCACACCCGCGAGGACGAGGTGGATGCCCTGCTGCGCGCCGGCGTCTTCGTCGACCTCTTCCGCGTCGTCCGCCAGGGGCTCCGCGCATCGGTCGAGAGCTACTCCATCAAGAAGCTCGAGCCGCTCTACGGCCTCACCCGCGAGGTGGACCTGCGCGACGCCGGGTCCAGCATCGTCGCCTTCGAGACGTGGCTCGAGCTGGGCGAGGACGAGGCCGCGCAGGGGCCGGAGATCCTGGCCCGCATCGCCGGCTACAACCGCGACGACTGCGTGTCCAACTGGCGGCTGCGCGACTGGCTGGAGGCGCGACGCCCCGAGCTGGCGCGATCGATGGGCGTGCCCGCCGACGGACTGCCGCGGCCGCAGCCTGGCGCCGACGGGCCGGGTGAACGGCTGACCGAGTACCTCGAACGCGTCCGGGCGCTGGAGGATCGGCTGACCGCCGGGCTCGCCTCGGGGCAGCTCGCCGACCCGGACGCCCTGGCGCCGCAGGATCGGGCGCGCTGGCTGCTGGCGCAGCTGCTGGAGTGGCACCGGCGCGAGGACAAGTCGGCCTGGTGGCGCTATTTCGCGCTGATGCGGATGTCCGACGAGCAGTTGCAGGAGGAGTCCGACGCGCTGGGCGGCCTGGTGCCGGAGGGCGAGCCGCGCCCGGAGAAGCGCTCGATGATCCAGCGGTACCGCTTCCCGGAGCAGGAGCACGACATTGCGCCGGGCACCGACGTCTTCGACCCGCAGACGAAGGAGCGGCCCGGCGACGTGGTCGAGGTGAACAACGTCGAGGGGTGGATCGACCTGAAGCGCGGGCCGAAGCGTGCGGGCACGCCGGATCCGCGCTCGCTGGTCCCGCGCGAGATCGTCGGCACGCCCGAGCAGCGCGAGAGCCTGCTGCGGGTGGGCGAGTGGGTTGCGACGCACGGGATCGACGGCGACGGCGAGCACCGGGCCGTGCGGGACATCCTGCTGCGACGCCCGCCGCGGTTCCGGGGGGACGAGGAGGCAGGCCGCGAGGCAGACCCGGGCGGAGCATCGGCGTCCGCCGGCCGCGAGCCACTCCCCGGCAGGGCGCCTGCCCCGCCGCCGCTCCGCCTGCCCGGCGAGCACGGCGCCGACGCCCTCCGGCGGCTGGCCCCGCTGCTCGACCACTCGTACCTGGCCGTCCAGGGTCCGCCCGGCTCCGGCAAGACCACCGCCGGGGCCGGGGTGATCGTCGACCTCGTCGCGCGCGGCCGCCGCGTCGGCGTCACCGCCAACAGCCACAAGGTGATCGGCAACCTGCTGGACAAGGTGGCCGAGCAGGCCGGGGAGCGCCGGGTCGCCGTCAGGATCGGCCAGAAGCCGGCCGCCGACGAAGCGCCCACCTGCGCCGCCGCCCGGCCGCTGGCCGACAACGGCGCCCTGCGCGACGCGCTGGCGAACGGCGAGATCGACGTGGCCGGGGCTACCGCGTGGGCCTGGTCGCGGCCCGACATGACCGGCTCGCTCGACCTGCTGGTGGTGGACGAGGCCGGCCAGGTATCGCTGGCGAACCTGGTCGCCGTCTCGCCCGCGGCGGGGAGCCTGCTCCTGCTGGGTGATCCGCAGCAGCTGGACCAGCCGCTCAAGGGGAGCCACCCGCCGGGCGCCGAGCGGTCCGCGCTCGGACACCTGCTGGGCGACGCGACCACCATGCCCGAGGAGCTGGGCCTGCTGCTCGAGTCGACCTGGCGGCTCCATCCCGACATCTGCGGCTACACGTCGGAGGTCTTCTACGAGGGCAAGCTCCGGCCGGGGGAGGGGACCGGGCGGCAGGACCTCGCGGGACCCGGGATCCTCGACGGGACCGGGATCCGCTGGGTGCCCGTCGACCACGCCGGCGACCGGAACGCATCGGGCGAGGAGGCGGCACTTATCTCCGGCTTACTCGCGGCTCTACGCGAACTTGGCGGCACCTTCACCGACACTCACGGCGACATGCACCGCCTCTCCATCGACGATGCGCTGGTGATCACCCCGTACAACGCGCAGGTCCGCGAGATCGCCGCGCGCCTACCCGGCGTGCGCGTCGGGACCGTCGACAAGTTCCAGGGCCAGGAGGCGCCGATCTCGATCTACTCCATGGCCACCAGCTCGCCCGACGAGGCACCGCGCGGCATGGAGTTCCTCTACAGCCTGAACCGCCTGAACGTCGCCTCGTCCCGCGCGCGCTGCCTGACCCTCGTCGTCGCCAGCCCCGAGCTGATCCGCGTCCAGTGCCGCACCCCGCGCCAGATGCGCCTCGCCAACGCGCTGGCACGGCTGGTGGAAGTGGGGGAGAGGGAGGCGGTGGTCGAATGATCGGCGTCGCCGACTGGCAGATTCGTCGCGCGGTGTTCGATTGGCTCGCGGAGCAGCGTGAGTCGGTCGGGGAGGCGCTGTCACGCGATTCGCTGGTCCACTTCGAGCTGGACGGTCGACGTGTGCCGCTGGTCGGGCCGTCCGGGATCTGGAAGCCGGCAGTGTGCGAGTTGCCGCTCTCGATCACGACTTCGTTCCGAAGCCCGTACGGCGACACGTTCGCCGATGGTGTCCTCAACTACGCCTACCGCGGCACGGACCCCCAGCACCGCGACAACGTCGGGCTGCGACGCGCCTGGCGCGAGCGCGTGCCGCTCGTCTATTTCCATGCGCTAGAAGCTGGGTGGTACATGCCCTCCCATCCAGCCTTTGTGATCGGTGATGATCCTCGGCGGCTCTCGTTCGCCGTTCAGATTGATGATCCATCTGCCGCCTTTCCTACCGGCCTCGCCAGCTTGCAGATCTCAGAGGACGAGGGCGAGGCCCGACGTGCGTATCTCACTCGCAGCGTCCGCCAGCGACTCCACCAGGTCGCTTTCCGACAGCGTGTCATCCGCGCCTACCAGGAACGGTGCGCCCTCTGCAACCTGCGGCACCAGGAACTGCTCGACGCGGCGCACATCATCCCCGACACCGATCCCGAGGGGGACCCCGTCGTCACCAACGGCGTCGCCTTGTGCAAGCTGCACCACGCCGCGTTCGACCGCTTCTTCTTTGCGATCCGCCCTGACTACGTGATCGAGGTCAGGCCGTCGATCCTGGCCGAGCATGACGGGCCGATGCTGATCGTGGGCCTGCAGCAGATCCACAGCCAGCGACTTCTCCTGCCACGTCGGCCGACCGATCGACCGGATCCCGAACGGCTCGAACGTCGATACGCCGAGTTCCTCAGGGCAGGCTAGAGCCGCGAGGCTGGCTCTCCCCAGGTTTGAGCGTTCCGTGTCACCCAACCTGGCACGCCCCCGTCCGACACTCGCGGCATGCTGGTCGACTACCGACTGTTCATCAACCGGGACCTGCCGCTGGTCGAGCGGGGGTGCGGGTCGAAGGCGCGGTACGAGTCGAGGCGAGAGGCGCGGTCGTACGCGAACCACGGCATGCACCGCGACGGGGCCCTTCATCCGTACCACTGCGAGTGGTGCGGCGGCTGGCACCTGGGCCATCGGCGGCGGGCGGCGTGACCGGGCGCGTATCTGGGGGCACCTTGTTTGCAGGCGTGGCGCGCTGGCGCGGCGACAGGGTCCTGGCGCACTATTGGCCCGATGGCGTCCCAGCCCGGCGGTCCTGCGTCCCCGCCCGACCCGGTCGCGGCTGACCCGGTCGCGTCGATCGGCATCGACGGTCGCGTTGGCGCGGGGCGCTTCTGGCCGCGCGACCGGGCACAGCTCCTCGAGGCGATCGCGATGCTGCCGCTGGTGGCCGCGGGCGTGCTCATGGCCGGCGCGTACGTCGTGGGGCACCGGGCGTCGGCACTGTACGGCGCCGCCTACTTCCTGGTGCTCCCCACCCTGGCCGCCGGGCTCATCCTGTGGGGCCAACGGCCCGTGGTCATCACCACGACCGAGCTGCGCGTCCCGCGGCTCCTGGGCGTCACCCGCATTCCGCTGCGCGAGATCGCCGCGGTGGCACTGCTCTTCCTGCGCGTGCCCAGGTACGGCTGGTTCGTGTGCCTCGTGCGACGCAACGGCCGCGTCGACCTCCTCCGCTGGCCGCGCCTGGTACCCGGGCCGATCGAGCGTCCCCGGCGCGCAGATCGTCGGCGCCTGCCGCTGCGGGTGATCGGGTACCGCCAGGTCCGTCCCGTGCTCGACTGGGACGCGATCGCCGCCAGCCGTCCGGCCCGTCTCGCCACCGTGATCGACACCGCGGCCCGCGCGGCCGGGGGTTCGGTGGGGTCCGTGACCGCAGCGGATCTGCCGCGGCTCCTGGCGGGAGGGGCCACGCCGAGGCTCCCCATCGTCGCCTGCTGGACGCCGGCCGGCGTCGTCGACTGGACCGGCCCGGTGCCGCCCATCGTCCCGGTCCGGCCCTCGTGGGCGGTGACGATGCTGGCGGGAACGTTCGCGGTCCTGGTCATCGTCGGCCTGGCCGCGGCGCTGATCTCGTTCCCGGGCTTCGTCGCCTGGCTGCTGCCGGCGCGCTGACCAGGGCCCTGCGAGGGCGCGGCGCCCGGCGCCACGCCGCACGACCCGGGCGGTCGGCGCACCTCATCGCCGGCCCGCGGCCTCATCGCGCCCCGCCGCCCGGACCCAGCCCCTCGGCGCGGTAGACCTCCCGGGTGAAGTCGTCGAGGAGCAGACGCCCCCGGGAGAGCGCCTCCTCGGCGGCCCCGCGCTTCGCCGCCCCGAAGAAGTCGCGCGCGGTCGTGCGGGCGAACCACCGCCGCAGCTTCTGCCAGTCCGCCTCGCTCTCCTCCAGCTCGGCGAAGCGGAAGCGCTGGTTGGCCGACTCGCGCCGGATCTCCTCCGCGTAGCGCTCCACGCTCTCGATCAGCTCGTCGTACTCGGCGTCGCGGGCGCTGTCGAACCGGGCGACCAGGTCCTCCTCCCAGGCCCGCGAGGGCGAGGTGGTCTCGAGCAGCGATGCCTCACCCCCGGCCTGCCGGATCCGCGTCCCCAGCTGGTCCAGGCCGTCCCGGAGGTCCGGCCGATCGGGCAGGACCGCCACGGCCTGCTGGAGGTAGATGGCCCCGAGCTGCCGCAGCCGCCGCCACGCGTACGTCCGCTGGCCGGATGACTCGGCGTTGATCCGATAGACCAGGAGGAGCCAGCGACGCGCCTCCGGCAGCCTCCCGGCCGGCGGTTGTGCCGGGAGGGCCGTGCCTGCCACGTTCTCGTCAGCCACGCACGTCCCTCCGCCACAGGCCCCAGGCGCCCACGACCAGGCCCCCGACCGCGATGCACGCGCACGCGAGCATCCCCGGCACGTCCCACGTGCCGATCATGGGCTGGCCCAGGTGCGCCGAGAGCGAGAGATCGGCCACCCAGGACGGCAGGTCGAGCAGGGGAGCCAGCAGGTCCACGAGGAACGTCGCGATCGCCAGCGCCGCCACCGTGGGCGCCGCGAACGCCGGGCCCAAGCAGCCGCCGACGGCGATCCCGACGCCGGCCAGGGCCGCGCCGTAGAGGACGAGCACGACCGTCCCCGCGGCCGCCCGGACCGGATCGTCTCCGGCCGACGCCACGCCGCCCGCGAGCGCGACCGCGAGGCACGCCACCACGACCGCGATCGCCGTGTACAGCGCCGTTCCACTGGCAAGCGCCCACCGCACCCGGGACATGGGTGTCGCCAGGAGCAGCTCGAGGCGGCCGGCCGTCTCGTCGGACGACCGGGTCCCCACGAGCGTGGCCGCGGCCAGCCCGACGAGGATGAGCCCGAGGTCGATGAACGCGTACTGCAGGAAGCCGGCGGTGGTCGTCACGTCCACCCCGGGCACGAGGCTGCGCACGGCCGCCGCGAGCGCCGACGACCTGGCGAGCTCGTCCGAGAAGATCCGGGCGGAGGCCGCCATGATGACCCCGTAGACGGCAAGCCCGATGCCCCACGCGAGGGTGCCCGGGAGCAGGTCGCCGAACGCGCGCCGGGCGGGACCCCCGAGGCCGAGAGTGGCCCGCGGCAGGCCCGCCATCCGCAGGCCGTCGGTGACCGCGACGTCGCGTCGCGTGAACGCCTCGATCCCGACGACCAGCAGCGCCGCCACCGCGAGCGCCAGCAGGCCGACGCCGGCCCACTCGTACCGACCCGCCAGCGGCAGGTGGTCGTACGTCCAGCCGAACCAGCTCAGGTTGGCCAGGCCGTCGAAGGCCGGCACGACGTGCCGGTAGCTCGTCACCAGGTACCCGCCGAGCATGACCGCCCCGGCGATGCCCGCCGCCGCGCCGCGGCCGACGAAGGGGGCCAGCGCGAACGCCACGGCCCCGGCGACGAGGGCCTTGAGCCCGATCGCCAGCGCAAACGCGACCGCCGCGGCCGGGCCGATCCGGTCCTGCGGGAAGGTGGCACCGACGGTACCTGTCAGCCAGGTCGCGACCGCGACGGCCACCATCGCCGCCGCCAGCGCGACCACGTGGCCGGCGAGCTTCTCCAGGGCCACGGCGCGGCGCGACCCCGGCGCGGCGAGCATGAAGTCCAGGCTGCCCCGGCGGGCCTCGCCGGCGAGCGTCGAGGAGAGGGCGAGGATGGACCACAGCCCGCCGAGCAGCGCAAGGTACGCCCCGTAGTGCCAGGAGATGAAGCCGCCGAGCGTGTCGACGGCGACGGGATTGCCGTAGAAGCCGCGCAGGACGGGCGGCAGCGTGCTCGTCAGCGCGGCGAGCTCGCGGCGCGTCTCCAGCGTCCCGTACGTGGTGGACATGGCCATCCCGCCGGCGAACACCAGCACGACCAGCAGCCCGCCCGTGGCGAGCGCCGCGAACCGCGAGTCGCGGACGGTCTTGCCGAAGACGCTGCCGAGGCCGTACAGGCGCCGGACCAGGGGAACGTGCGAGGTGGGATACGCGGCCGGCGGGGCCGGCACGCGCCGGCTCTCAACGGCCATGGTTGGTCACCTCGACGGCCTCGCGGCCGTACTGCGCGAGGAAGGTCTCCTCGAGGCTCGGCTCGCGGCTGACGAAGTCGACCAGGTCGTACTGCGCCGCGGCGCGGACCACGGGCGTCACCGGCCCGGCGACCCGCATCCGCAGCGCGTGGTCGTCCTGGACGACGTCGCTGACGCCGGGCAGCGAGGCGAACGCCGCGACCGGAGGCTCCCCGGCGAACCGGAGCTCCACCTGGTGATGCGCGAGATCCCGCAGGGTGTCGACGCGATCGACGGCGACGAGCTGCCCCTCGCGGATGATCGCGACCCGGTCGCAGGTCTTCTCGACCTCCGAGAGGATGTGCGAGGAGAGAAACGCGGTCCGGCCCTCGGCCACCGTCTCCCGGAGCAGCTCGAAGAAGGTCTGCTGGACGAGCGGGTCCAGCCCGGCCGTCGGCTCGTCGAGGACGAGGAGCTCGGGCCGATGCTGGAGCGCGACGATCAGCCCGACCTTCTGCTTGTTGCCTTTCGAGTACTCGCGGTAGCGACGCCCCGGGTCGAGGTCGAAGCGCCGGATGAGGTCGGCCTGGTAGCGTGGATCCACGCCACCGCGCAGGTTCGCGAAGTACTCGAGCGTCTGGCCGCCGGTGAGGCGGTCGTAGAGCGCGAACTCGCCGGGCAGGTAGCCGACGCGCCGGTGGATGGATGCCGGATCCTCCGACGCCTCGATGCCGAAGACGCGGGCGCGACCGGAGGTGGGCCGGATCAGGTCCAGGAGCAGGCGGATGGTCGTGGTCTTCCCCGCGCCGTTCGGGCCGAGGTAGCCGAAGATCTCGCCCTCGTACACGGCGAGATCGAGGTCCACCACACCGCGGTGGCGGCCGTAGTACTTCGTGAGGCGCTCGGCCTCGATGATCGGTGTCATGGCAGCCCTCCCGTCGAGGCTGCGATCCACCGGATCGGGCCACCCCGCAGGCGGAACGCGGCGACGTGACGCCGATGCGCGTCCGACCCTGGCCCGGTCTCCACGGAACCGCGCCAGTACAGCGCCGTGGCCGGTGGCATGACAGTGCCGAAGCGCCCGATGTGTGTGACGTACGTCACATTCCAGCGATGTCATGGACGTCACTGGCCCCAGGCCGCTACCTTCGTCCCGGTCGCAGCGCGTACACGCTGCCCCGCTTCAACTCCAGGTCCTCAAGTTCGGTCGTGGTGCGGATGGGGTAGGTCGCGAGCTCGACCAGTTCGCCCACCGGGAGATAGCGGCGCCCGGGATCCCCGACCAGCACGTCGATCCCGCGATCACAGGCCCGGCGCAGCCACGGCATGACACGCTCGGCCAGGCGAGCCTCGTAGGACCAGTCGCCGGCCAGGACGACGTCGACGTCGGGCGGCTCCTCGTCCAGCACGTCGCGGTGCAGCGTGCTCACCCGGCAGCCGTTCGCCCGCGCGTTCAGGTCGATCGCCGCCACGGCGAACGGATCGATGTCGGCGCCGGTCGCATCGGTCGCGCCCGCAAGCATGGCCGCGATCGCGCAAAGCCCGGAGCCCGACGCCAGGTCGAAGACGCGCCGGCCGGCCACCGTTTCGGGGTGCTCACCCAGGTACCGGCCGATGGCCAGCCCGCCTGCCCACGCGAACGCCCAGTACGGCAGGGGCGCGTCGGGGTCGCCGGTCTCGAGCTGCACCGCATGCCAGAGCGGCAGAACCTCGTCGGCCAGGTGCAGGCGGATCTCCCGGAGCCCGGGCACGGGTCGCGGCCGCGTGTGGTGGAGCACGAACGCTCGATACGAGGCGGACATCGGTGAACTCTCCAGGAACAGGTTGAAGACTAGGGTCGCCATCAACCGGCCGACGTGGTAGCGTGCGTGGCGGCGCTGTACTGGCGCATCAGATCCTGCGGCAACTCCGACCACTCCCTCTCATCGGTCATCGGCGAGAACGGTTCGCTGAGGCCGCATGGGAAGGAGTGGTTTTCGTGTACGCACAATCGGACAGAACCCTGGTCTGCGCGGACTGTCAGCAGGAATTCGTCTTCAGCGCGAGCGAGCAGCAGTTCTACGCGGATCGCCAGTTCAGCGAACCGCGCCGCTGTCCCTCGTGCCGGGCGAGCCGGAAGGCAGCGCGCGGCGGGTCGGGTGGCGGGTACTCCTCCGGTGGGGGATACTCGAGTGGCGGACGCGACCGGGGCCCCAGGGAGATGTTCAGCGCGACGTGCTCGAGCTGCGGTCGCGAGGCGCAGGTCCCGTTCCGTCCCACCGGGGACAAGCCCGTCTACTGCAGCGACTGTTTCCAGGCGCAGCGGCGCTCCTACTAGGCCGCCACTGTCGCGCTCGACCTGGCACTCGAGTTCGCACTCAAGAAGGAGCCCGACGTCTCGTCGGGCTCCTTCTGCATGGCCTGCCATCGGGACACTGCTCAGGCCGGCAGGTCTCCCGGCCCGAGCCTCTCGATGTCGATGGTTCGCACGCGGCGGGCACTGCCGACATCCGTGCGCACGACCACGGACGGGATGGCTGCGCCGGTGAGCGCCTCCACCACCGCCGTCTGCCCGGCATACAGCCCGGTGCCGCGAATCCTCACCCGGTCCCCGATGGAGAACGAACCGCCGCCCTTCTGCGCGGTCGGATCGATCGACACGACCGTCGGCCGCGTGATCACGGCGTCGCGGGTCGCCGCACGCTGGCTGGTCGCGGTACGCGCCGGGGGATAGGTCTTCTTGCGCTTCCGCGTCCCCCGGTGGTGACGTCCGGTTCAGATCGGGTCGCTGAGCTCGGTGCCGCACGAGTCGCCGACGTGTCCAACGGTACCTTGTCCCGGCCGGTCGCGCTTCCCGCAACCGCGGCGGACGATCGGACCGACCGGGCGCGTGGATGCCGGCGCGTTGTGGTATCGCCCGGGAAGGAGTACCGTGGGGTAGCCTCCGGGGATCACCTGGCGGCGCTCCGCGTGGTCGCCCCTTCTCGAACGGGCCGTGCGTCTGCCACTTCGTTCGGGAAGAGAACAGGTTCATCCATGAACACCGGCAGCATCGCGAGGGTGATCGGCGACCGTGGCTTCGGCTTCATCGCCGGCGACGACGGCAAGCAGTACTTCTTCCATCGCGACGGCCTGACGCCGACCCTCGTCTTCGAGGAGCTGGCCGGCGGCGAGAAGGTCACCTTCGAGATCGAGGCCAACCCCAAGGGACCTCGTGCCACACAGATCCGCCGGGCATAGCCCTGCGGTGATGACGTCGGGCGTCGAGGCGGTGATCGTCTGCCCCGACGCCCGACGTGACCGCGCCGTCCCGAACGCGTTCGGCGGACTGGTCCGGGTCGTGTGGGCGTCCAGCGGACGACGGCCACGCCACCTGGTGCCGGCCGCGGTCGCGGGCGTGGGGGCGGTGGCCACGCGAGCCTTGTTCGGCCGCTGAACCTGCCACGACCTTGCCGGCCATTGCCGGCCCCCGGGATTCCTCAGGCCGGATGCCCGGTTCGTCCTCCTCGAGGTCTGTACGAGAGGAGCGACCCGTTGACCCTCAGCACGGCAATCGTGGCGACCTATCCGCCCCGGCACTGCGGGATCGCGTCCTTCGCGCATGATCTCGCGCGAGCCAGCCACTGCACGTCCGTGGTGGCGCTGCACGCGCCCGGCGCGCCCGCCATCTACCCGCTCGAGGTACGTCACCGGATCCGGCGCGACGTCGTCGCCGACTACCGGCGGGCTGCCGCCGACCTGGCCAGGGACGGCGTCGGGCTCGTGTCCATCCAGCACGAGTATGGGATCTGGGGAGGTGACGACGGCGAGCTGGTGCTCGACTTCGTCCGGGCGCTCCGGGTGCCGGCCGTGGCCACGCTGCACACCGTGCGGCGGACGCCGACCACCTCGCAGTACCGCGTCCTGGCCGGACTCTGCGCTGCTGTGGACGGGGTGGTCGTCATGTCCGAGGCCGCCGCGTCGCTGCTGACCCGTGTCTACGGCGTCAGCCCGGTCCGGATCAGCGTCATCCCGCACGGCGTCCCCGATCTCCCGCGCGTCGACCCCGACCTCGTGAAGCCGGGACTGGGGTTGGCCGGCAGGGCCGTCATCCTGAGTTTCGGGCTCATCGGCCCGGGCAAGGGGTATGAGCTCGCCATCGCCGCGATGCCGGAGGTGGTGGCCGCGATCCCGAACGCCTGCTACGTGATCCTCGGTGCCACCCACCCCGAGCTCCTGCGCCGCGAAGGCGAAGCGTACCGGGACAGCCTCGTGGCGCGCGCGGCCGAACTGGGCGTGGGGGACCACGTCCGGTTCGTCGACCGGTTCGTATCCCAGGCGGAGCTCGGGCGCTGGCTGCAGGCCGCCGACGTGTTCGTCACGCCCTACCCGGGCCTCGAGCAGATCGTCTCGGGGACCCTCTCCTACGCGGTGGGAGCCGGCAAGGCGATCGTCTCGACACCGTACGAGTACGCCGCGGAACTGCTCGCGGAGGGTCGCGGGATCCTGGTCCCGCCGGAGTCGCCCGGCGCCTTGGCGGGCGCCCTGGCAGGTCTTCTGGCGGACCCCAGGCGACGAGAGCAGATGGGCGCGCGGGCGTATCGCTTCGGACGTCACATGGCGTGGCCGCAGGTTGGAGCCACCTATCGCGCCCTGTTCGATGGAGTCGCCGGTCGAGACCGCTGTCTCCAGCCGATGCCCCGCGGGCTGCTGCATGTCCTTCCGTCGAGGCGCGTCGATGCCTGAGATCGCCGAGTTGCAGCCGGTGCACCGTGAGCACCTCGATGCGCTCACCGGCGAGTTCGGGATCATGCAGCACGCGCGCGGCCGCGTTCCCGACCCCGCGCACGGGTACTGCACGGATGATGTCGCCCGTGCCCTGGTGGTCGACCTCCTGCAGGCGCGCTCGGTGGGCTGGGACGCGGTGGCGACCAGTGCGCGCCGTTCCCTGGGGTTCCTCTCCGACGCGCTGGCTGCCGGCGGCGGGCGCGTCCGCAATCTTCGTCGCGCCGACGGGAGATGGGTGGACGGGGCCGGCTCGGAGGACTCCCACGGGCGCACGCTGTGGGCACTGGGGGAGACGATCCGACGCGCACCGGACGCTGCCGTCCGTCATCACGCCGCTGCGACGTTCGCGCGGGCCCTCCCGGCCGCGCTCGAGCTGAGGGCCATCCGCGCACGGGCCTCGTCGATGCTGGGCTGCGACTCGGCCTTGCGTGGGGGTGGAATCGGCAGCGCGCTCCCGGCCGCGTACCGGCGGCTCACGGCCGGCCTGCGCCGCACGTTCGAGGCACGGGGCTACGTGCGCGAGTGGCCGTGGCCCGAGGATGTCCTGACGTACGAGAACGGGCTGCCGGCCCAGGCCATGATCGTGGCGGGAAGGCACCTGGCCGATGCGGACGCGGCCCAGACGGGTCTGCGCGTCCTTGACTGGCTCTTGGCGGTCCAGACACTGCCCGACGGTCGCCTCTCGCCCGTCGGGTGCCGCGGATGGTGGCCGCGCGATGGCGCGCGAGCTCGCTTCGATCAGCAGCCCATCGAGACGGCGTCCCTGCTCATGGCGGCCGACGCCGCGTACCGGGCGACCGGCCGCGAGTGCTACCGGGACGCCGCCGAGCGGGCGTACGCCTGGTTCCTTGGCGACAACGATGTCGGGGTCGCGTTGGCCGATCCCGCACGGGGCGGCTGCCACGACGGCCTGACGCCGGCCGGCGTCAATGCCAACCAGGGCGCGGAATCGACACTGATGTGGCTGACGTCCGTCGAGCGGATCCGCGCGCTCAGGAACCTCGAGCCGTCGGGTGGGGCGGCGCGGCCCGCGACGCCCGCCGCACGGCCGCGGCCCCGGACCGTCCGGCGCCCGGGCGTCACCCCGGGGGTGACGCGATGGTGAGGGCCCCCGATCTCTTCCGGCGCAGCCCCGCGAATCCGATCCTGACGGCCGCGGACCTGCCGTATCCGGCCAACGCCGTGTTCAACCCGGGCGCGGCGCGCCTGGAGGGCGAGACGCTGCTCCTCGTACGCGTCGAGGACATGCGCGGGATCTCCCGCCTGCAGGTCGCGCGCAGCGCCGACGGCGTCTCGGGCTGGATGTTCGATGCGGAACCGCTGCTCCAGTCACGCTCGGAGCGGGATTCCGAGGAACTCTGGGGCTGTGAAGACCCGCGCATCACGTGGCTGGCCGAGGAGGAGCGCTGGGCGATCGCGTACACCGCGTACAGCCGTCTCGGGCCGCTGGTCGCTCTGGCCACCACGCGCGACTTCCGCGAGGTGCAACGGATGGGACCGGTGATGTCGCCGGAGGACAAGGACGCTGCGCTCTTCCCCCGACGCTTCGCCGGACGCTGGGCGATGATCCATCGCCCGTCTCCGGTTCGGGGCGGGGCGCATATCTGGATCTCCTACTCGCCGGACCTGCGCCACTGGGGGGACCACGCGGTCCTGCTCGAGGCCCGCGAGGGAGCATGGTGGGATGCCGGGAAGATCGGGCTCGGGCCCCCGCCGATCGAGACGTCCGATGGCTGGCTGATCGTCTACCACGGGGCGCACGCCACCGCGGCGGGCCCGATCTACCGGGCGGGCCTGGCGCTGCTCGACCTCGACGATCCCTCCGTGGTCCTGCGCCGGAGCGACGAGTGGGTCTTCGCACCTCGCGAGCCGTACGAGCGCGCGGGCGACATCCCGCAGGTGGTGTTCCCCTGCGGAGTCGTCGTGGACGAAGCCGCCGACCGGCTCGACCTGTACTACGGAGCGGCCGACACGGTGGTGGCCCTCGCGAGCGCCTCGTTCAGCGACGTACTCGAGTTCGTGCGGCACTGCCCCCGGCCGTAGGTCCGGCGCATGATTCGGCCATGAAGGCCCGGTTCATCGGCTTCGGCGAGGTGGAGCTGGACGGCCGGCGCTACGGCCACGACATCCTGGTCGAGCGAGGGCGGATCACCCGCAGGGAGAAGGGCCCTTCGAAGGCGCGGCGCCACGAGTTCGGGCACACGCCCCTGACGGCGGCCGAGCACATCCCGTGGCACTGCCACCGGTTGATCGTCGGGACCGGCGCGGACGGGGCGCTGCCGATCACGGACGACGTGCTGGAGGAGGCCCGGCGCCGCGGCGTGGAGCTGGTGGCCGTCCCGACCGACCAGGCCTGCCGCATGTTGAGCGGCGCCGACCCCGACCTCACGGCCGCGATCCTGCACGTGACCTGCTGATGCCCGCGGTCCGATCCCCACGCGCCGCGCCGGCGACCGACCCGCCACGGCCGTGCACAGCCGTCTTCCGGTTCCACGGTGACCTGGACGACCTGCGCCCCCGACGGTCGCGCGGCGGCTCGACCGTCTACGCGTTCGACGGCACGCCCTCCGTCAAGGACGCGATCGAGGCGCTCGGCGTCCCGCACACCGAGGTGGACGCCATCGTGATCAACGGCCGGGCGGTCGATTTCGCGCACCGGCTGCGCGATGGCGATCAGGTGGAGGTCTATCCGCCGGCGGGCTCGCCGGGATACGTGCCGCAGGAGCGGCTGGAACACGGGCCGCCGCCAGGGTCAACGTCGCCGGGACGCCCGCCGCAGGGTTCGGGAGGAGGGACACTGCCGCAGCCGGGAGCGCCAGGGCACGCGCCACGGACCGGACCAGGCCCGCTCACTCCACCCGTGCCGAGGCCGGCGCGTTTCATCCTGGACACGCACCTGGGTCGCCTCGCCGCGTACCTGCGCATGCTCGGCTTCGACTGCGCGTACGGGAATCACGCGGACGACGAGGAGCTGGCCGAGCGCGCCGCGGTGGAGGGGCGGGTGCTCCTGACGAGGGATCGCGGTCTGCTGCGCCGGAGCGCGGTCCGCCTGGGCTGCCTGCTGCGCAGCGACGACCCGCAGCACCAGCTCGAGGAGGTGGTCGCCCGCTTCGACCTGCGGTCGCAGGCGGCGCCGTTCACCCGGTGCATCCGGTGCAACGGGCGGATCGAGCCGGTGGATCGCGGGGTCGTGGCGGATCGGCTGCAGCCGAAGACGCTCCGCTACTTCGACACCTTCGGCCGCTGCGAGTCGTGCGCCGCCGTCTACTGGCAGGGCTCGCACTACGAGCGGATGCGGCGGATCGTCGAACGGGTCTTGGCGGGGGCGAAGTCGCCACCCTGACGAGTCCGCACGCCATCGGATACTATCGTCACGAAACGATTGCGTGATACAAGGAGTTCCGGTGGTGCGGGAGAGCGGTACGAGCGGGGTGCCGGCGCGGGACGCCGGGAGCGGCGACCGGGCCGGGGACGGCATCTCGACCGCGAGCGGCCTCCCGACGGGGAGCGGGGTGCCGGCGCGGGACGCCGGGAGCGGCGACCGGGCCGGGGCCGGCATCTCGACCGCGAGCGGCGGCGGCGTGACCGGGAGCGGCGTCTCCATGCATGCCGCGGGGCGCGGACGATGGCTGGGGCTCGCGATGCTGAGCCTGGGCGTCGCGATGATCATCGTCGACGCCACCGTGGTGAACGTCGCGGTCCCGTCGATCATCCGCGACCTGCGCCTCGACTCGACGGCGGCGGAGTGGGTGAACACCACCTATGCCCTTGTCTTCGCGGCACTCCTGGTCACGCTGGGCCGGATCGGCGATGTCTGGGGCCGGCGGCGCCTGTACCTGGTCGGCCTCGTGGTCTTCATCGTCTCCTCGGTCCTCGCCGGTGCCGCCCCCAGTGGGGAGATGCTCATCGGGGCGCGCATCCTGCAGGGCGTGGGCGGCGCGATGATCCTGCCGTCCACCCAGTCGATCCTGAACACGAACTTCCGCGGCCGCGACCGGGCGATCGCCTTCGGGATCTGGGGCTCGGTGATCGGCGGGATGGCCGCGATCGGCCCGCTGCTCGGCGGCTGGCTCACCACCAACCTGAGCTGGCGCTGGGCATTCTTCATCAACGTGCCGGTGGGCCTGATCGCGATCGCCGGGACGCTCGCCTACATCGGCGAGTCGCGCGATGAGGACGCGAGGCCCGGCTTCGACCTGCCCGGGTTCCTCCTCGTCACTCTGGGGCTGAGCGGCGTCGTGTTCGGTCTGATCGAGGGTCGAAGCTACGGCTGGTGGGCGCCGAACCACCCCTTCGTCATCCTGGGACACGGCTGGCCGCTCGCCGGCGTCTCCGTCATCCCGTTCGCGATCGCGCTGGGACTCCTCGCGCTGGTGCTCTTCGTGGCGGTGGAGACGCTCCGCAAGCGGCGGGGCGACTTCATCCTGTTCGACTTCGGTCTCTGGCGGTATCACGGCTTCCGGTACGGCAACCTGGCCGGCACGATCGTCTCGCTGGGCGAGTTCGGGCTCCTCTTCGCGCTGCCGCTCTTCCTCCAGGCGGTGCTCGGCTACTCCGCCTTCGACACCGGGCTCGTCTTCCTGGCCCTCGCCGTCGGGGCCTTCTTCGCCGCGCCGCTCGCCGCCTCCTTCGCGCACCGCTACGGGAACCGCTGGGTCGTGACGACGGGGATGGCGCTGGAGGCGGTCGGCATCGTCGCGACCTCGCTGCTGATCTCGCCCACCGTCTCCGGGCTGCAGCTCGCGCCGCCGCTCTTCGTCTACGGGCTGGGCGTCGGCTTCGCCACGGCGCAGCTCACCAGTCTCGTCCTGTCGGACGTCCCGCCCGAGCGCTCCGGCATCGCGTCGGGTGCCAACTCGACGCTGCGCCAGGTCGGTTCGGCGCTGGGGATCGCGATCCTCGGCACGATCCTCTTCTCGACGCTGGTGGGCGGCACCCGGACGAACCTCGACACGGCGATCCCGGCGGTGCCGGCCGCCTGCCGCGAGACGGTCACGTCCCTGGTGGACGCGTCGGCCGGGCAGATCCTCCCCGCGCTCCGCAACCCGGCCCAGTCGAGCGGGGACCAGGCCGCGTTCGCCGGATCGCTCACGCCCGCGGAGGTCTCGTGCTTCCGCAACCCGGTCTTCCTGGCCTCGATCCCGGACCTCGCGAAGCCGATCGAGACGGCCTTCGTGGACGCGGCACGCCTCACCGGGTTCTCCGCTGCAGCGTTCGTCCTGCTGGGCGTCCTCTTCTCGCTGCTCCTCCCGTCGGGGCGGGTCCGGCCCGCCGACGTGACGGAGGCCGGGGCGGGAGCGACGACGGAGGCCGAGCCGGGGGCGACGACGGAAGCCGGGGCGCGGCCGGCGGCGCTCGAAGACGCCTGACGGCCGGACTCGGGCTCTGCGGGCCGGCACGGGCGCCCGGCCGGGCCTCGGGCCCGGTGGACAACCGCCTTCAGTCCCGCGCCTCCGCGCGCAGGATGAACGCGGCGAGCAGCTCGTTGAAGGGCTCGCCGCTGGCCTGCACGGCGTGGCCCTTCCCCGCGATGACCGCGCGCTCGGCCGGCAGCCGCTGCGCCAGGACGTCGCAGATGGCCTCCACGCCGGGGTCGTGATTGCCGGACACAACCAGCTTCGGGAATGGCGCGGCCGCCAGGACGTCCAGCGGGATCCCGGCCTCCACCGGTGACCGATGGGTTGCGAGGCGCGCGGCGCCGCGCGCCAGCTCGCGAGGCAGGGGGCTCGGGAGCCGGCTGGCGTCGATGCCGACGATCGTGAGGAAGATCCGCAGGTATTCCTCCGGCGGCATCGTCGCGGCACGTGCCGACCAGTCCGCCAGGCCGGCAACCGACGCCTCCACCGCGGGGTTGCCGCGGGCCACGGAGAAAGCGGGTGGCTCGATCACGGTGAGCGACCGGATCTCATCCGGCCGCTGCGCGGCCATCACGAGGGCCACCACGCCGCCGTACGAGTGCCCGACGACGTGCGCGCCGCCGCCGAGGAGCTGCCCGATGTCGGCCGCGTCAACGGCGAAGTCCTCGCGACCGTCGTCGGGGCTGCCGCCGTAGCCGCGCCGGTCGGGGATGACAAGGTGGAAGCGGTCGGCGAGTGGGAGCTGGCGGGACCAGGTGCTGGGCCCGTCGTAGATCGAGCCGTGGACGAGGACCACCCGCGGCCCGCGGCCGAGCTCGAGGACGTGCAGATCGGTCACGGATCGTCGGGTGCGGTCAGCCGGTCTGCCGGATGTCCACGCTGAAGTCCAGGTGGGCGCGCAGCTTCGCCAGCGCGTCGGCCCACCACTCGATCGCCTCGGCCCAGGCATCGAGCCCCCCGGGAGCGTCGATGGTGAACGGTCCGTCCTCCACGTCGAGGCGGCTCCCGTAGCCGGCGGGAGTGATGAGCAGGCGCGCGTCGGTGGTCAGCCGTTCGTCATCCTGCCAGGGCCGGTGGAACCGGATCCGCTCGTCCGGCTGAGCGACCAGCATGTCCCACCAGACGCGGCGATCCGGCCAGACCAGCACGGAGCGCGATCCCACCGCGAGACCGCCCTCCACCCGGGCCGGGAGCCAGCGCGCGATCTCCTCCGGGTCGGTCCACGCGCGGAACACGCGCTGCGGCGGTGCGTTGAGGCGGCGACGCAGGCGGACCCAGCGCCGCGGGTCCACGCCCGCCGGGAGGGATGCCCGCTGCTCCGTCATCCGCGACCTCCTCGCGCGACCTGCTCGTCGACCACCGAAGCATACGCGCGGCCGGTGCGGGAAGGCCCCCCTTCGGCGCGACCGCGCGCCCGCCGGTGCCCTCCATGACGTCCGCCGGTGCGGTCCGCGCCGCCCGAGGGTGTGTTCCTCGGCGCCTGCCGGCGCGGTCCGCGCCGCCAGAAAGTGTGTTCCTCGGCGCCCGAGGATCGGCATCTGCGGGATCCCGGCATCGCCGGTACTCTCCGGGCCATGCGATACGTTGACGTCGACGGCCTGCGGCTGTCCGTGATCGGGCTCGGGACCTGGCAGTTCGGTTCGCGGGAGTGGGGCTACGGAGAGACCTACGCCAGCGAGACAGCCCCTGCCATCCTGCGACGGGCGATCGAGCTCGGGGTGACCCTGGTCGACACGGCGGAGGTCTACGGGTTCGGCCGGTCGGAGCGGATCGTGGGCGGGACACTCGACGGACAGCGGAACGGGCTCGTGGTCGCCACCAAGCTCATGCCGCTGATGCCGTACCCCCGGATCGTGGAGTGGCAGGCCCGCGGCAGCGCCCGGCGTCTCGGGGTCGATGCCATCGACCTGTACCAGGTGCACTGGCCGAATCCCTTCGTCTCGGCGCGCTCCACGATGCAGCCCCTGCGGCGGCTCCTGGCGGATGGGCTGGTCCGTCACGTGGGCGTCAGCAACCACGACCTCGCGCGCTGGCAGGCGAGCGAGCGGGCGCTGCGGCACCCGGTGATCTCCAACCAGGTCCGCTTCAGCCTGGCGTCCCCGGCACCTGCCCGGGAGCTGGTGCCGTACGCGCACGAGGAGGGGCGCGTGGTGATCGCCTACAGCCCGCTGGGGCAGGGGCTGCTGGCCCACGCGGACGTCGCGGATGCCGGTTCGTCGTCGGAGGGCCGATCCTCGGGCCGGGGCCGATCCTCGGGCCGCCCGCCCGGGATCCGGCGCATGAACCCGCTCTTCCGGGCGCGGGTCCGGCCGGACGTGGCGCCGCTCCTCCAGCTGGTCCGCGAGATCGCGGACGCACACGGCGCGACGCCCTCGCAGGTGGCGCTGGCCTGGGTGATCGGGCACGGCCGGACGGTGGCGATCCCCGGCGCGCGCACCGTGGAGCAGCTCGAGCAGAACGTGGCCGCGGCCGATCTCGAGCTGGATCCCGCCGAGCGGGAGCGACTCACGCTCGAGGCGGAACGGCTGCAGGCGCGCCTCGGGCACTGACGCCCGCGCCCCGTCAGCGGTGGGCTGTCTCCCAGGCGAGCGCGGCACCCAGCACCACGTCCGTCTCCGGTCCCGCGAACTGGAGATTGCCGATCGCGATCGCCGGCCACCCCAGGAAGTTGAACGGCCGGGTGTGCTGCGTGAGCGGGACCCGCACGTCGGGCTCCCAGCAGTCGTCCGGGGGCGGCTCGATGGCGATGGTGGGGCTCACGACCAGGTCCACCGCGGGGCTCACGTGGGCGCCCCGTCGGACCGCCGGGAGGGCGAGCAGCCCGCGCCGGTAGTCGACCGCGGGGACCCGCTGCGCCGCGTCCAGCTTCTGCTGGAGATCGGCCCCGTACCGCTCCCGCTGGCTGGGGAACCGCTCGAGATGCGAGATGGCGCACTCGGCGGTGAAGAGGGCCATCAGCTCGTCGGGGAACGCCGGCAGCGTGGCAGGTTCGACGCGTGCGCCCAGCGCCTCCAGGTCCGCCTCGGCGCGGGTGGGCGCCAGCACGCCGATGCGCAGCCCGGCGAGGCGCGCCGGCGGCACCGGTCTCCCCGACAGGACCGAGAAGACGAGCGCGGTGTCCGCGACGGTGCGCGCCATGGGGCCCACCGTGTCGTACGAGGGCGCCAGCGGGAAGGTGCCGTGCACGGGGATCTGCCCGAACGCGGGCTTGAAGCCCACCACCTCGCAGCAGGCGGCCGGGATGCGCAGCGAGCCACCGGTGTCGGTGCCGAGCCCGATGGTGCACTGGTGGTCCGCCAGCGCGGCCGCGGTCCCGCCGCTGGACCCGCCCGCCACGCGGCCCGGATGGGCGGGGTTTGCCACGGTGCCGTAGTGGGGGTTCTGGCTGGTGACGCCCCAGGCGAACTCATGGAGGTTGGTCTTGCCGACGACGATGGCACCGGCCGCCTCGAGCACCCGGACGGCGTGCGCGGTCCGCGAGGGCACGTGATCGGCGAAGATCGACGAGCCGTAGGTGGTGCGGACGCCGGCGGTGTCGAAGAGGTCCTTGACCGCGAGCGGGAGCCCGGCCAGGGGCCCCGAAGGCCGGCGCGCCGCGCGCCGGAGGGCGCGGTCGGGGCAGGTGGTGATGAAGGCGTGGCCGTCGGCGCGCGCCTCGATCCGGCGCAGCGCCGCCTCCGTCACCTCGACCGCGGAGACGTCGCCGC
>JAJYDP010000003.1 GCA_021777365.1 Chloroflexota bacterium
ATGATCGGCGGCCCCGATGACGCGGTGGCCCGGCTCGACCCGATCTTCAAGGCGCTGGCCCCGGGCGTGGAGGGGGCCCCGCGCACCCCGGGCCGCGAGGGCGCGCCGGACACCGCCGAGCAGGGCTACCTGCACTGCGGGCCCGCGGGCGCCGGCCACTTCGTGAAGATGGTCCACAACGGGATCGAGTACGGGGTCATGGCGGCCTACGCGGAGGGCCTCAACATCCTCCACCACGCCGATGCCGGGCTCGCCACCCGCGAGGTCGATGCCGAGACGAGCCCGCTGCGCGAGCCCGAGCTCTACAAGTCCCAGTTCGATCTCCCGGCGGTGGCCGAGGTGTGGCGCCGGGGGAGCGTGATCGCCTCCTGGCTGCTCGACCTGACCGCCCAGGCGCTCCACCAGAGCCCGAACCTGGCCGACTTCTCGGGCCGCGTCTCGGACTCCGGCGAGGGCCGCTGGACCAGCATCGCCGCCATCGACGTGAGCGCCCCCGCCCCCGTCCTCACCACCGCCCTCTACGAGCGCTTCAGCTCCCGGGGCGAGGCCGACTTCGCCGACCGGGTCCTCTCGGCCATGCGCTTCGGGTTCGGCGGGCATCTCGAGAAGCAGGGGTAGGGGACATCGTCGGGCGGCAGCGGCCGCCGGGTGGTGGCACCGCCGGAGACGGCCGCGGGGCCGTGCGGAGAACGGGGCCTTCGTGGGTACCTCCCGGGCGGGTTCCGGCGACACCCGCGGATGCTGGCTGCGGCACCGTGACCGCGGATCCTGCGCGCGGACCCCCGACCCGGACCCTGCGGGATGTGCGCCGGGGGAACCGTATGTCGGCTCGAGCGGCACCCCGATCCGGATCCTGCGGGATGTGCGCCGGGGGATCCTGCGCGCGTAACCTGACCCCGGATCCTGCGGGATGTGCGCCCGCGGATCCTGCGCGCGTAACCTGACCCCGGATCCTGCGGGATGTGCGCCCGCGGATCCTGCGCGCGTAACCTGACCCCGGATCCTGCGGGATGTGCGCCGGGGGAACCGTATGTCGGCTCGAGCGGGGCGCGCCCTGCCGGCGAGGCATGCGGCTCTCCGTTCGGAGTATCCGCCCGGCACCGAACCGCCCTGGATCGTGCGTGACGAGCGCGCCGGGTGACGCCTCGATCGCGCGGTCGGCGGCTGCGCCGGGCGATCACGGTGCGGTCCCACGTCCGGAACGGACTTACGGCTCCATGGGTGCACATTCGGCAGGATTGTCACGATGCGCGGGCTCCGCGCGGGCGATGCCGGCCGGGACCGGCGATGACGGCTCCGCGCGAGCCATGCCGCCCGGGACCCGCGTTTCCGGCCGCACGCCCGCGATGTCGGCTCAACGCGACGCGTCGCCAGGAGCCGGCGGACCTCGCGCACCGAGACCTGCAGGTACACCCCGGCCGGGTGCATCGTGAGTCGGCTGACGAGAACATGGTTGGGCACGTCTGCAGCCGGCGCCGTGCCCCGAGCATCCAGCCAGATCGGCTCCCTGCCCTGGGGACGATGGCGACCGAGTCGCTGGCCGCCACGTGCAGCAGGTCGCAGGCCGCTTGCGTGTGACAACGTGGCTGGCCGCTTGCGTGTGGCAGGGTCGCAGGCCGCTTGCGTGTGACAACGTGGCCGGCCGCTTGCGTGTGGCAGAGTCGCTGGCCGTTTGCGTGTGACAGGGCTCTGGCCGCCGCCCCGTGACAAAGTCGCTGGCCGTTTGCGTGTGACAGGGCTCTGGCCGCCGCCCCGTGACAAAGTCGCTGGCCGTTTGCGTGTGACAGGGCTCTGGCCGCCGCCCCGTGACAAAGTCGCTGGCCGCCTACGGGTGACGGAATCGCCGGCCGCCCGCAACCCCTCGCACGAGCCTTGACATCGTCGTGACGGCGCCCGTATCCTGCCCCCGGCGCATCAACGCGCCCTGCAGATGGAGACGATCCAGCAGATGTCGGTTTCGCAGTTCTTCACGAAGAGGATGACCCGCGCGGGCCTGCCCGCAGCCGGGTTCCTCGGGAGATCTGTGCCCATCGCAGGGTGACGCGAGGCGGGTGACCGCCAGGCGGTGACTCGGAGCCGTGGGCCGGATCGGGCCCACGGTTTTTTGATGCCACGCGTGGACATCGAGACCGCGGGCCCGGACGTCGGAGGACGTGACAGGCCCGTGGCGCTTCTCGCGCCGGGCCTCCAGCAGGAGGGAAGCAGATGTCCATCACCTCGATCCCGCGCCGCATCCCCGGCCGGCACGGCGTGTCCGCCGCCGAACGCCAGCTCGCGCCTGTCGACCGGGGGCCCGAGGACCGGCTCCCCGCCCCTGCACTGCTCGCCGAGCACGTCACCAAGCGGTTCGTGGTCGGACGAGAGCGTCGGGCGGTGGACGCCGTCCGTGACGTGTCGATCACCGTCGACCGGGGCCACATCTACGGGATCCTCGGTGCGAACGGAAGCGGCAAGTCGACGCTGATCCGCCTGGTGAGCACCCTGCTCACCCTCGATTCCGGCCGGGTCGAGATCTTCGGCCACGACATCGAGCGCGACGAGATGGCGGTCAAGCGCTGCATCAACCGCGTGAGCGTCGACGCGGCGTTCTTCAAGAAGCTCTCGCCGTACGAGAACCTCGCGTTCGCGGCCCGCCTCTATGGGCTGGACGCGGCCGAGGCCCGTCGCGAGTCGACGCGGATCCTGGGCCGGCTCGGCATCGCAGAGTCGCGCCTGGGTCGTCCGACGGAGCAGCTCAGTCGGGGAATGCAGCAGAAGGTCGCCATCGCGCGGGCACTGCTGACGAGCCCGATGCTGCTGCTCCTCGACGAGCCGACCACCGGACTCGACCCGCGCTCGAAAGTGGACGTCCAGGCCTTCATCGAGGACCTGCGCGACACGCACCGGGCCGCGATCGTGCTGACCACGCACGACCTGGACGAGGCCGACCGGCTCTGCGACCGGATCGCCGTCCTGGACGGCGGCCGGGTGGTCGCCGACGGCACGCCCGACGAGCTGAAGGCCCGCGTGGCCCGCGAACGAGGCGATCCGCCGACGCTCGAGAGCGTCTTCATGGCCTACACCGGCCGCTCCCTCGACGAGGACGTCGAGGAGGCCGAGGACGACCAGGACGGCCGACGATGACCGTCCGCCACCGGCAGCACCAACCGCGGCCAGCGGCCGCAGCACTTCGGCGGCCCGCGTGGCCACCGAGAGGAGACACGACGATGTTCCATCCGACCGATCGCCTGCTCGTGCAGGCCCGGCTGGACGAGCGCCTGCGGGAGGCCGAGGCCGCCCGTCTCGCCCGGGCCGCCCGCCGGCCTCACGCCGACCGGCAGGCCCCAGCCGACCTCCGGCGCCGCGTGGGCCCCGGAGCGGCCACCGACCGTGCCGGGCACGCGCCCCGCCGGTCCCTGCGTCGAGTCCTGGGCCGGCAGCTCATGCGAGCGGGAGCTCGAATCGCCGGCGACCCCTGGCCGGCCCGGCCGATCTGATCGTCCGGGCCGGCCCCCCCCGAAAGGAGTGCCACGTGACCGTCCTCGGCCACGAGCTGAAGGCCAGCTACGCCTTCGTCGAACGCAACTTCAACCTCTCGCGCCGCTACTGGGGCTGGGAGATCGCGTACCTCGTCTACGCCATCGCCGGCGCCCTCGCGATCTCGCTGATCGGCGCGCAGCTGAACGACCGCCGCCTGATCCTCTCGCTGATGATCGGCGCGACCTTCTGGAACTACCTCTCGATCGTGTTCAGCTTCATCGCCGACACGATCGCCTGGGAGCGCTGGGAGGGGACCCTCGAGTACACGATGATGGCGCCCATCAGGCGCCACACCCAGCTGCTCGGATCCACGCTCTACGCGATCCTGTACGGGCTGGTCCACACCGCCGTGGTGCTGACGATCCTGGCGCTCTTCTTCGGGCTGGACATGTCGCGCGCCAACATCGGGACCGCGGCCGCGTTCATGGTGCTGGGCTCCTTCTCGTTCATCGGGATCGGGATCATGGCCGCGGTGCTGCCGCTCCTCTTCGTCGAGCGCGGCTCCCAGATGACCTTCGTGCTGCAGTCGCTGCTCCTGCTGGTCAGCGGCGTCTACTACAGCGTGGACATCCTGCCGGGCTGGATGCAGGTGATCTCGCGCTTCTCGCCGGCTACCTACGTGCTGGACGCGGTGCGCCGGGGGCTGCTCGATTCCACGTCCACCACCGCGCTGCTGGGCGACGCATGGCCGCTGGTCGTGATGGGCGCCGTCCTGATCCCGCTCGGGCTCCTCGTCTTCGCCAGGGCCGAGCGCTACGCCAAGCGCACTGGACGGTTGAAGCGGGTGGGGTAGCCGACCCACCCGCGGGTGAGGAACGGCGCAGGGTCCGGCGCCGCGCCGGCGCCGGCGAGGCCGTGGGCCAGTTGCAGGGCCGATCCCGGGAGCCAGGGGCCCAAGCACCCTTGACGCCCCACCGGCGGCGCGCGACCGTGGGCGCCGACGATGTTCTTCCCGGTCTCCGCCTGGTTCCCGGCCTTCGTGGTCACCGTGGTGATCGAGGGGCCGATCGTCTGGTGGTTCGCGCGGGGCCGGGAGACCAGCGTCCTCCGTGTCGGTGCGGCCGTCCTGCTGGCCAACCTCGCCTCCCATCCGGCCGTGTGGTTCATCTTCACGCAGCTGTTCCTCGTCGGCACGGTGTCGTTCACCCTGGCCACGGAGGCCTGGGCGGTGTGCGTGGAGGCGGTCCTGTACATCCTCGCCCTGCGGGGTGTCGGCCCGTGGCGCGCCGTCGCGGCCTCGCTGGTCGCCAACGTCGCCTCGTATCTCGTGGGCCTGCTCGTGGGCAGGTTCCTGTGGCCCGGCCTCTTCTGAGACGGAACCGATCGAGGCACGCCCCCGTCTGATGCGGGGGCACGGAGGGAGTGGAGCGATGATCCGGAGATCCCGCCCGAAGCGCACGGCGACTGATCCTGCGCGGGGTGCCCTGGCGCTGGTCACGGCGCTCGCACTCCTGGCCGGCTGCACCGCGAGCGCGACGCCGGCGCCCAGTCGATCCACCACGTCCACCCCCGCCGCGTCGGTGGCGCCGTCCGTCAGCGCGCCGTCGGCCCCGGCATCGGTCCCCGCGTCCGCCGCGCCGCCATCCGCGTCGACCGTCCCGCCCTCGTCGGCGGTCCCGTCCGCGTCGGCGGGCACCGCTGCGGCGGGTCCCTGGCGGCCGGCAGGCTCGCTGGCGGTCTCGCGCCTCGACCCCCACGCGATCCTGCTCGCCGACGGGCGGGTCCTGGTGGTGGGCAACGACAACACCTACGCCGGTTCGGGGACGGTGCGCGCCGACAGCGCCGCCGCGGAAGTCTGGGACCCGGCGACGAACACCTGGCAGACCACGGGCAGCCTCAACCGTCCCCGCTCCGGGTTCGCCGCCATCGGGTTGCGGACCGGCGGTGCGCTCGTGACCGGCGGCCTCGACCTGGGCCGACCCTCGATGACCGATCCCGCGTACGCGTGCCTGAACGGCGACTCGCTTTCCTACTCGAGCACCTACCTGTGGGCACCGACGACGGGGACCTGGACGCGCGCGGGGCTGCTCGGGACGGCCCGCACGCAACCCAGCATCGCGGCGCTGCCCGACGGCCGGGTGCTCCTCGTGGGCGGCTACTACGAGACCCCGCGCACCGGCCTCGCACCCGATGCCGCGCTGGCCGCCTACCGGCCCCCGGCGCCCGCCCCCGACGCCGGGCCGCCCGCCGACATCGCCCCCAACTTCACGATCCCCGCCCTCGCCACGGCCGAGCTCTTCGATCCCGCGACCGGGACCTGGGCGCCGACCGGGCCCATGCACTACGCCCGCTACGGGGCGGCTGCCGCCACGCTCGCCGACGGCCGGGTGCTCGTGGTGGGCTCAGGCCAGGGCACCTGGATCGGGGGCGGCGGCGCGCTCGCCGTCGGCGACGCGGCCGCCAACAGCGCCGAGCTCTACGATCCGCGCACCGGACGCTTCACCCTGACGGGCTCGCTGCCGGCCGCCGGACGCGAGTCGGGCGTCTACGCCGGCACGGCCGGCACGCTCGTCGCGCTCCCCGACGGCGGCGCCCTGCTCGTGGCCAACGTGCGATCCTGGAAGCACGGCCCGACCGACGTGCGCTCGTTCCGCTACGACGTGCGCACCGGTACCTGGTCGCAGGTGGGCAACGCGCTCATCGACAGCTGGGACTACAAGACGGGCCAGGCGACGCACACCGGTGGCCAGGCGGGTCTCGCGGACAGCCTGGTGGCGCGCCTCGCCGACGGGCGGGTCCTGGTGGCCGGCGGCGACTACTGGGGGGCCAGGGGACTCGTCGTGTCCCGCGTCGCCTACCTGTACGACCCGCGCACACACGGCTGGTCCACGCTGGCGTCGCTGCCCGGGTCGAGGGCGGGCGGCGCGGCGGTCGCGCTGCCAGACGGCACGGCGCTGCTGGTGGGCGGGTATGCGAACGATGCAGGGCTGTCGGGAACGTGCGACCAGCCGGTGGGGCTCGCGTCGGCGATCAGGTTCGTGCCGTCGCGGTGACGGCCTCCCGGCGCCGGCCACCGCGCGGTCAGGCGCCGTTCTCGACCGTGGCGATCGCCTTGAGATGCCGGTCTTCGAGCCAGCGCCGCACCGAGAGGAGTGCCGCGATCCCCTCGCCGGCGGCGCTCCCCACCTGCTTCGTGGATCCCGAGCGCGCGTCGCCGGCCACGAAGACGCCGTCCATCGAGGTGCGGTAGCCGTCGTCGGCGCAGACGAAGCCGCGTTCGTCGAGGTCGACGGCCCCGCGCAGGAAGCCCGTGTTCGGGTCCAGGCCGACGAAGACGAAGGCCGCCGCGGGCTCGAGGCGCAGCTCCCGGCCGCCGTTCCGCTCGCGGGCCAGGACGGCACCGAGCCGGCCGTCGCGCTCCTCGAACGACACCAGGTCGATCTGCGTCCGCACGGTGATCCGCTGATGGCCCAGCACCTTGTCGCGGACCAGCTCGCTCGCCCGCAGCTCGCCCCGGGTCAGGATCGTGACGTGCTCGGCGAGGCCAGCCAGGAAGAGCGATTCCTCGAGCGCCGAGTTGCCCCCGCCGATCACCACGAGCTCCTTCGCGCCGCGGTAGAAGGGACCGTCGCAGGTGGCGCAGTAGTGCACGCCGAGCCCGACCAGCCCGTCCTCGCCGGGGATCCCCAGGCGCCGGTACCGCGATCCGGTGGCCACGATCACGGCGTCGGCCCCGTACGTGTCGCCGGTTCCCGTGGTGACCGTGACGCAGTCCGGCTCGCGAATGATCCCGGTGATCTCCACCGCGGAGAGGAGCTCCACGCCGTAACGGCGGGCATGCGCCACGAGGCGCTCGGCCAGCTCCGCGCCGCGCACTCCTTCGGGGAAGCCCGGGTAGTTGTCGATCTCCTCGGTCGCCCCGGCCTGACCGCCCAGGGCGCCCCGCTCGATCACCAGTGCGTCCATCCCCTCGCGGGCGGCGTAGATCGCGGCCGAGAGCCCCGCCGGGCCCCCGCCCACGATCAGCACGTCGTACGCCGTCCGGCCGGCCCGGAGCTGGAGTCCCAGCTTCTCCGCCAGCGCCGCGTTGGACGGCTCGAGGAGGTAGGAACCGTCCGGGAAGATGATCGTCGGGATCGTGCGCCCGCCGTGCTGCAGCTCCTCCACGAACCGCAGTCCCGCCTCGTCGCGGTCGATGTCGACCCAGGCATACGGGATCCGCTGCTCCATCAGGAAGGCCTTCGATCGGCGACAGTCGGGACACCAGGGTGCGCCGTAGACGGTGATCTGCTTCATGCGAACCTCCGGTTGCGAGGGTGCGGGTCGCGGGCGCCCGCCGGCGCCGTCGGACGGGGCCGGGGCTGACGATGGACCGACGCGGCGCCGTGTCGGCGTGGACAGACCATGCGGCTACCGGGACGCGCGGTAGCGCCGGATGAGCGCGTTGGTCGACGAGTCGTGGGTCAGCTCCGGCTCGTCGGCGCTGCGCAGCTCGCGGGTCACGCGCGTCGCCAGGACCTTGCCGAGCTCGACGCCCCACTGGTCGAACGAATCGATCTCCCAGACCACGCCCTGGGTGAAGACGCTGTGCTCGTAGAGCGCGACGAGGGCGCCGAGCGTGGCCGGCGTCAGCTCATCGGCGAGGATGGTGTTCGACGGCCGGTTCCCCTCGAAGACGCGATGCGGCACGAGCCACTCCGGCGTGCCCTCCGCCCGCACCTCCTGGGCGGTCCTGCCGAACGCGAGCGCCTCCGTCTGGGCGAAGACGTTCGCCATGAGCAGGTCGTGGTGGTCCTCGAGCGGGTTCAGGCTCCGGGCGAAGCCGATGACGTCGACCGGGACGAGCCGCGTCCCCTGGTGGATCAGCTGGTAGAAGGAGTGCTGGCCGTTGGTGCCCGGCTCGCCCCAGACGATCGGCCCGGTCTGGACGTCCACCGGCCGGCCGTCGAGGGTCACATGCTTGCCGTTCGACTCCATGGTGAGCTGCTGAAGGTACGCCGGGAAGCGCTTCAGATACTGGTCGTACGGCAGCACCGCGAGCGTCTCGGCCCCCAGGACGTCGGTGTTCCAGATCGCCAGGAGGCCCATCAGCACCGGCAGGTTGCGCTCGAACGGCGCCCTCCGGAAGTGCTCGTCCATGGTCCGGAACCCGGCCAGCAGCTCCCGGAACCGCCCCGGTCCGATGGCGATCATCGTCGAGAGCCCGATCGCCGAGTCCATGGAGTAGCGCCCGCCGACCCAGTCCCAGAAGCCGAACATGTGGTCGGTGTCGATCCCGAACGCGGCGACCTCCCTGGCGTTCGTGGACACCGCGACGAAGTGGCGGGCCACGGCCGCCTCGTCTCCCAGGGAGCCCACGATCCAGGCCCGTGCCGAGCGTGCGTTGCGCATCGTCTCGAGGGTGGTGAAGGTCTTCGAGGAGACGATGAAGAGCGTCTCGGCCGGGTCGAGGTCGCGGATCGCCTCGACGAAGTCGGTCGCGTCGACGTTCGACACAAACCGCATCGCCAGGTCCCGCCGGGTGTAGGCGCGCAGCGCCTCGTAGGCCATGACGGGACCGAGGTCGCTGCCGCCGATGCCGATGTTGACGACGTTTCGGATGGGGCGGCCCGTGTGGCCCAGCCAGGCGCCGGAGCGCACCCGGTCGGCCAGGTCGGCCATCCGGTCGAGGACCTCGTGGACGCCGGGCACGACGTCCTCGCCGTCGACCACGATGGACACGTCCCGCGGCGCGCGAAGGGCCACGTGGAGGACGGCGCGGTCCTCGGTGATGTTGATGTGCTCGCCGGCGAACATCTCCTCGATCCGTGCCTGCAGGCCGGCGCTCTCGGCAACCGCGATCAGCCGGCGCAGGGTCTCGTCGGTCACCCGCTGCTTGGAGTAGTCGAGGTACAGGCCGGCGGCCCCGGCCGTCAGGCGGGTCCCGCGATCCGGGTCGTCGGCGAAGAGGTCGCGCAGGTGCCGGCCGCGGAGGTGGTCCCCGTGGGCGAGCAGCTGCCGCCAGGCGGCGCGCTGCACGAGCGGCGTGCGATGTTCCGGCTGATGGCTGTTCATGGCTGTGCTCCACACGAGGTTTGCCCTGGCCCTGGTGCCGACGATCGGTCGCCTCCGCGTTCCGGTTCGCCGGCAGCTTGCGGGTGCCGGCAGCGTTCCGGTTCGCCGGCAGCGTTCCGGTTCGCCGGCAGCTTGCGGGTGGTGTTGTGCGGCCTGACACCGTCCATGGTCGCACCGCCGGCGCGCGGCGCCCACCACTGTGCCTCGATGAGGCCGTCCGCGCTGGCGGGAACCGCTGATCATGCAGGACGTCGCGGCTGAACCGCCGATCATGCAGGACGTGGCGGCTGAACCGCCGATCATGCAGGACGTGCACCCGTGGAACCGTATGTCGGGCGGCGATTGCAGTTGCAGTGGCTTGGTCGCGGCCGAGGATCACGGAGGTGCCCGTCCGAACGGCGGCGCCGCACGACGGCCGGGTCCCTGCCCGCCACCGCAGGTGCCGATGGCGCTTCGACCGGACATAGCGTTCTACCGGGCGAACATCCTGCAGGAATGCGGACCGATCGGCTGGCTTTGGGTTCTGCACAGCGAACATCCTGCAGGATTGTCGGGCGCGCGGCGGCTGGGCCGGGTTTCTGACTACGCTGGGGGTCCAGGTACGCCGGAGGTGCGGCGGCGGCCGCCGCGATGGCGCACCCGCGGGCATCCTTGGCACAAGACGGCGCGACGGCCCGAGCCGCGGGGTGGGAGCTGCGCGTTGGGAGCCGCGGGGTGGAAGCTGCGGGTTGGGAGCCGCGGGTTGGGAGCCGCGGGTTGGGAGCCGCGGGTTGGGAGCCGCGGGTTGGGAGCCGCGGGTTGGGAGCCGCGGGTTGGGAGCCGCGGGGTGGGAGCTGCGTCGTCGTCTCCGTGCACGGTGTCGCCCCTCACGATCGACGACGTCCGGTGGCTGCTCGCTCGCCTGGACGACCTGGGAGCGCGGCCGCGGGTACTGAAGGTGGTCCCGGCCGAGTCGGGCTCGGGCGCCCCGGCGGAGCGCGTGCGGCGCGGCGGTCACGCACCTCACAGAGCTGGATCGCCACCTCGCCGAGACGGCTCCGCGAGGCCCCGTTCCGCACGGCGTGGTGCGGGTCCTCGCCCGCCGGGCGCCGGGCCCCGTTCGGATCCGGCGCGGGCGACCTTGCTGAACGCCGGCCCTCCCGGCAGCGCGTCAGGCGAGCTCGCCGGTCGGGACGAGCGAGCTGTCGCCGGTCCGCAGGGCGTTGAACAGGCGCAGGTAGTCGCGCAGGTTGCGGGTCGAGAGGAAGTTGCGGCGCACACGCTCGCGCCCGGCGATCCCCATGCGGGTGACCCGGCCCGTGCTGCCGGCGTCGGTCCGCGCGGTCGAGGTCACCGGCCTGGCCGTCGCCGGGGGGCGGGTCGACCTGCGCTTCGAGCGACGAGCGGGCTCCAGCCGGGCGGACGTCTCCGTGATCGACCGGCGGGGCGACATCGAGGTGCTGGTTGACGGTCCAGACGATCGCGCCGGACGGAACGGGTATCCTGCCGGTGAACCTGCGTCCCGAAGGCCCGGCCCCGGGGGAGCCGAGCCCGTGGAGGCGACCTCGCGATGACGATGCAGACGAGCACCGCCGGCGCCGCAGCGACATCGGCCGGGACGGGGGCCGGGGCGGCGCTGCGCATCGCCGGGCTCGTCAAGGACTACGGCCCGGTGCATGCCGTGCGGGGGATCGATCTCGAGGTGCGTCGCGGCGAGGTCTTCGGTTTCCTCGGGCCCAACGGCGCCGGCAAGACCACGACGATCCGGTGCGTCCTGGACCTCCTGCGACCCACGGCCGGCAGCATCGAGGTGCTGGGGTTCGACCCGCACGCAGACGGGGTGGCTGTCCGCTCGCGGGTGGCATACGTGCCCGGCGAGCTGCGGCTTCCCGAGCGCCTGACCGGCGCCGAGCTCGTGGCCAGCATCGGGCGGTTGCGGGGCGGGCACGATCCCCGCCGTCGCGACGAACTGGCGGCGCGCCTGGACCTGGACCTCGGGCGCCGGATGCGCGACCTGTCGAGCGGCAATCGCCGCAAGGTGGCCCTGCTCCTGGCGTTCCTCGCGCGGGCGGATCTGCTCGTCCTCGACGAGCCCACCAACGGCCTCGATCCGCTCATGCAGCACGAGTTCCTGCGCCTGGTGCGCGAGGCGCGGGACGAGGGGACCACCGTGTTCCTCTCCTCGCACGTGCTGAGCGAGGTCCAGCGGGCGGCCGACCGGGTGGCAGTCCTTCGCGCCGGCAGGATCGTGGCGCTCGGCACGGTCGACGACCTGCGCGGGCGGGCGCGCCAGCGCGTCGAGGTCTGGTTCGCCGACGACCCACCGGCATCGGAGCTCGCCGGGGTCTCCGGTCTGGACGACATGACGATCGACGATCATCGGCTGACCGCGGTCCTGTCGGGACCCATCCAGCCACTCCTGGCGGTCCTCGCGCGCCACCGGGTGGCGAGCCTGCTCGTCGAGGAGCCGGACCTGGAGGAGACGTTCCTCGACCTGTACGCGGAGGCATCGTGAGCGCCGCGCTGTTCGAGCTCGTGCTGATCCCGCTGCGCTCGTTGCGACGCGCCAGCGCCGCCTGGGGGATCGTCCTGGCCCTGTTCATCGGCGCGACCGTCGCCTTCTGGCCGGCGTTCCAGGGCTCGTCGGCGCTCAGCCAGGCACTCGACCAGCTGCCGAACGGCCTCGTGGAGGCGCTCGGCATGCAGGACATCGGCACGCCGGCCGGCTTCCTGCGCGGGAACCTGTACGACTTCCTGATCCCGCTCCTCCTCGTCGGTGCCGCCGTCGCCATGGCGAGTGGCCAGACCGCCGGGGAGGAGGATGCCGGGCGTCTCGAGATCTACCTGGCGCAGCCGGTCTCGCGCGTTCGACTCTGGGTCGCGCGCGTGGCGGCCCTGGCGGTGGCGCTCGCGGTCGTGGTCATCGTGATCCTGGTCGCGCAGCTGGGCTTCGATGCGGTGGTCGGGCTCCAGCTCCCGCCGTCCCACCTGGCGGCGACCCTGCTCCTCTGCGCGCTCCTCGCGTTCCTGCACGCGGGCCTCGCCTTCGCGATCGCGGGCTGGTTCCCGCGGCCCTCGTGGACCCTCGGAGCGGCCGTCGCCGCGGGCGTCGCCGGATACCTCGTGGTCGCGCTCTTCCCGCTGAACGCGACGCTCGCGCCCTGGCGCCACGTGTCGCCCTGGGACTGGGCCTTCGGCGGGGACCCGCTGGTCCACGCCGCCGCCGCCTGGCGCTACATGGCGCTGCTCCTGCCCGCCGTGGCGCTCGCCGCCGTGGGGGGCCTGGGATTCGCGCGACGGGATGTGCGGGCCGGCTGATGCAGGATGCCCGCCCCCGTGAGGGGAGCAGCCCGGAGGCCGACGCGAGCGGCGACACCATCCGGCAGCCCGCACCCCCGGGTGGCGTGCTGCGCCGGATCCTCGCGTCCCCGGCGTACCTCTACCGGGCGAGGCTCGGATTCCTGCTGGGGCACCGGTTCCTGGTGCTGGTGCACGAGGGGCGGCGCACGGGACGGCGGCGGGAGACGCCGCTCGAGGTCATGCACTACGACGGCGCGTCCGGCGAGGCGGTCGTGGCGGCCGGGTGGGGCCGCCGGACCGGCTGGCTCCACAACGTCGAGGCAGGGCTCGCCCTGGAGATCCGGATCGGGCGGGCGCGATACGTCCCCGCGTGGCGGCGGCTCGAGCCGGACGAGGCGGTGGCCGTCATCGAGCACTATGAGCGCCACAGCGGCCTGCCCGCGCCGCTCGTCCGCGCCGTGCTGGGCCGGCTGCTCGGCTGGCGTTACGACGGGACCCCGGAGGCGCGCCGGCGGGCGGCCGGCCAGATCCCCCTGCTGGCGTTCCGCCCCGCGATCCCGCAGGCCGGCCCCGGTCCCTGGACCAGTGTGAGCCGCGTCCGCCGCACCCGGGCGCAGGCACGGGCGAGCTACGACCGGCTGAGCCGCTGGTACGACGTGTTCGAGGAACCGTTCGAGCGCGGTCCGCGACGCCGGGCCCTCGGGATGGCGGCGATCGCGTCGGGCGAGACGGTCCTGGAGGTCGGGTTCGGCACCGGGCACGACCTGGTGGCCCTGGCGCGCGCGGTCGGGCCATCCGGGCACGTCCTCGGGCTCGACCTGTCGGAGGGGATGCGGCGGGAGGCCGAGCGGCGCCTGCGGAGCGCCGGGGTGTCCGGCCGCGTCGAGCTGCAGACGGGCGACGCCGTGGCGATGCCGTACGCGGACGGCACGGTGGACGTGGTGATGATGAGCTTCACGCTCGAGCTCTTCGACACGCCGGAGATCCCGCAGGTGCTGGCCGAGTGCCGGCGCGTGCTGCGGCCGGGCGGCCGCCTGGTCGTCACCTCGCTGGCGCGCCGGGAGCCGCTGGGCGCATGGGCCCGCCTGTACGAGGCGAGCCACGAGCTGTTCCCGGCGCTGGTCGACTGCCGCGCGATCCCGCTGCAGGCGGCGATCCGAGAGGCGGGCCTGGAGCTGCGCAGCGTCACGGCAGGGTCCCTCTGGGGCCTGCCGGTGGACGCCGTCCTGGCGATCCGACCGTTGGCCAGCTGACCGTTCGGCTCGTTCGCCCGTTCGGCCCGTTCGGCCCGTGTCCGGCGGCCCGCGCCCCCGATACGCTGGGTCCACACGCGGAGGCACGGAGACGATGAACGCGCTGGTCATGCGGCCCGCGTCGCCGGTGGTGGCGGCCGGCGACGGGCCGGGCGGGTGATCGGGGAGAGGCTCACGCGGACCCGGTCGCGGGCGGGGCGCCTGCCTGACCCGGAGGTCCCCTGATGCACACCTGGCTCGCCGCCGCCATCTTCATCGCGGCATACGCGCTCATCGCGAGCGAGCGGGTCGACCGGACGCTGGTCGCGCTGCTCGGCGGCCTGGCGGTGGTCGCGCTCGGCATCATCGACCAGCACGAGGCCTTCGCCGCGATCGACCTCAACGTCATCTTCCTGCTGGCCGGCATGATGGTCCTCGCCGGCACACTCGGTCGGACCGGCTTCTTCGAGTGGCTGGCGATCCGGGCGGCCAAGCTCTCGCGGGGCGATCCCTTCCGGCTGCTGGTGGTCTTCGCCGTGATCACGGCGGGGCTCTCCGCGCTGCTGGACAACGTGACCACCGTCGTGCTCATCACGCCGGTGATCCTCTCCGTCTCGCGGCGGCTCGGCATCCCGCCGGGTCCGTACCTCGTCGGCGAGATCCTCGCCTCCAACATCGGGGGGACGGCCACGCTCATCGGGGACCCGCCGAACATCCTGATCGGGTCGGCGGCACGGCTGGACTTCGCCGCGTTCCTGGTCAACCTGGCTCCGGTGACGCTGGTGGTGCTGGCGGTCGTGATCGTGACGCTGCGGCGGCTGTTCCGGGGCGACCTCCGGGTGCCGGACGAGCAGCGGGAGGCGATCCTCGAGCTCCGCGAGAGCGAGGCGATCCACGACCGCCGACTGCTCGCCATCTCGCTGATCGTGATCGCCGCGACCATGGCCGGGTTCCTGCTGCACGCCGCGCTCGGCCTGGAGGCCGCCACGATCGCGCTGCTCGGTGCGACCGTCCTGTTGCTGGTGGCCCGCATCGACCCGCACGAGGCGCTCCGGCAGGTCGAGTGGTCCACGCTCTTCTTCTTCGTCGGGCTCTTCATGCTCGTCGAAGCGGTGGTGCGCGTCGGGATCGTGGGAGGCGTCGCCGATGCGCTGGCGCGGGCGACGGCCGGGCAGGTCACCGTGGCGGCGATCGCGCTGCTGTGGTTCTCCGCGATCGCCTCCGCCGTGGTCGACAACATCCCCTACGCGGCCACGGCGATCCCGGTGGTCCAGCGGCTCACGTCGGACGGGCTCCCGGCCGGGCCGCTCTGGTGGGCGCTGGCGCTGGGCGCCTGCCTGGGGGGCAACCTGACGATCGTGGGGGCGTCGGCGAACGTGGTCGTGGCCGGCATGGCCGCCCGCGCGGGACACCCCATCCGGTTCACCGAGTTCCTCCGGTACGGCGCGGTGGTCGTCGGGGAGTCGATGGTGATCTCCACCGTCTACCTGTGGGCGCGATACCTGGCCTGAACGAACACGCGGGTCGCGCCGGGGCGGCCCTTCCGGTGGCCAGCGGCGCGGTGTGGCGCGCGGCATACTGATCCGACGGGCCGGGCATCCGATGCGAGGCAAGCGACGCAGTGAACCAGGATCTCCACATCCCTCCCACTGTCGCCTGGGTCGAGGGCGCGATCGAGATCATCGACCAGACCAGGCTGCCCGCCGGGCTCGAGGTCGTCCGGCTCTCCACGGTGGAGGCGGCGATCGACGCGATCCGCCGGCTGGCCGTGCGCGGCGCGCCGGCGATCGGCGGCTGCGGGGCGCTGGCGATGGTGGTCGGGCTCGACGAGGCGCACCCGGCCACGGTCGGGGCCGCGCGTACCGAGCTCGACGCGCTTGTCGAGCGGATCGGTGCCGCGCGGCCCACGGCTGTGAACCTCTCCTGGGCGGTGCGGCGCGTTCGTGACGCCGCCACCGCGGAGGCCACGCCGGAAGGGATCCGCGAGCGGGCGCTTAGGGAGGCGCAGCGCATCGTCGACGAGGACCGCGAGGCCTGCCGCCTGATCGGCGAGCATGGCCGGGTCGAGCTGCCGGCGGCGAGCACGATCCTCACCCACTGCAACACCGGGCGCCTGGCCACGCTCGGGTGGGGGACCGCGCTGGGCGTGGTGTACGCCAAGGCCGCGGCCGGTGAGCCCGTGCGCGTCTTCGCCTGCGAGGCACGCCCGCTCCTGCAGGGCGCCCGCCTGACGGCCTGGGAGCTGACGCAGGCCGGCATCGATGTCACGCTCATCGTGGACAGCGCGGCCGCCTCGCTTCTGCACTCGGGGCGGGTCGACGCGGTGGTGGTGGGTGCCGACCGGATCGCGGCCAACGGCGACACGGCCAACAAGGTGGGAACCTTCTCGCTCGCACTGGCGGCCCGCCACGCCGGGGTGCCGTTCTACGTCGCCGCCCCCACGTCGACCGTCGACCCGGCGACGCCGTCGGGCGACGCGATCGTGATCGAGGAGCGGCCCGCCGACGAGGTGCGGACCTGGCAGGGCGGGGCCTCGGCGCCGAAGGACGTCCCGGCCTGGAACCCCGCCTTCGACGTGACGCCGCACGACCTGATCACGGGCTTCATCACCGAGCGCGGGGTCCTGCATCCGCCGTTCCCGCCGTTCGGCGCGCCGGCGGCCGGCAGGGAAAGCCCGGGGACCCGGCGCGTCACGGGGGCGCCGGACGACGCGACGGGACCCGCGGAGCAACGCGGCCGATGAGCGGTCCCGCGAGCTGGCAGGCCGCCCGGGAGCACGTCCTGCTCTTCTCGCGGCGCCTGCTGGCCGAGCGGTTGGTCTACTTCACCGCCGGCAACATCAGCATGCGGATCCCGGACGATCCCGACCTGGTGGCGGTCACGCCCGCGAGCACGCCGTATGACACGATGCGGCCGGAGGACGTGGTGATCGTCCGGACGGACGGCCGCGTGGTGGACGGCACGCTGCGCCCGACCAGCGAGCTGCCGCTGCACACGCTCACCTACGTGCGCCGGCCCGACGTGGGCGGGATCGTCCACACGCACAGCGCGGCCGCGATGGCCGTGGCGGCCATGGGGATCGGCATCCCGCCCATCCTCCACGGGCTGGTCTCCGCATGCGGGGGCGGGATCGTGACCGCGCCGTACGCCAGGGGAGGGACGGCCGAGCTCGCCGAGCTGACCGCCGGGGCGCTGCGCGACCGGAGCGCCTGCCTGCTCCGCAACCACGGCGTGCTCGCGATCGGGCCCACCGTGGACCACGCCTACAACGCGGCGTCGGTGGTGGAAGGCGCGGCCGACGCGTACCTCCGGGCGTTCGCCTTCCGGCCGGTGCCGCAGATCGCCCCCGCGGAGGTGGAGCGGATCCGCCGCGAGCAGTGGGCACCGGCCTGGTCCGGTCGTCGGGCGGGTCCCACGCACGGCGGGTAGCGCGATGAGCAGGGAGTGGGACGCCGCGACGTACGACCGGGTCGCCGATCCCCAGGCGCGCTGGGGCGCGGACGTCATCGCGCGCCTCGATCCGCGCGGGGTCGGGCGCGTGCTGGACGCGGGCTGCGGCAGCGGGCGGGTGACCGAGCAGCTGCTGGAGCGCCTGCCGGAGGCGCACGTGGTGGCGCTTGACGGCTCCGGGCGGATGCTGGAGGAGGCCGCGCGACGCCTCGCCCCCTTCGGGTCGCGCGTCTCGTTCGTCTGCGCGGATCTGCGGGAGCCCGTGCTGCTGGACGAGCCGGTCGATGCCATCGTCTCCACGGCGACCTTCCACTGGGTGCCCGACCACGCCGGGCTGTTCCGGCGGTTGGCGGCGGTGCTGCGGCCCGGGGGTCAGCTGGTGGCGCAGTACGGCGGCAGGGGCAACATCGCGTCGGTGGTGCGGGCCGTTGCCGAGCTGGGTGACCCGATACCCGGGCGATGGACCTACGCGGAGCCGGAGGACGAGCGCCGGTGCCTGGCGGATGCCGGCTTCGTGGACGTGCAGGCCTGGCTCCACCCGGAGCCGACGAGCTTCGAGGCGGGGGAATCGTTCGAGACGTTCCTCGCCACGGTCGTGCTGCGGGAGCACGTGGCGCTGCTGCCCGAGCAGGACCGGGCCGCGTTCGTCCACGCGGTGGCCTCCCGCCTGCCGGGACCGTTCCTGGACTACGTGCGGCTCAACGTGGTGGCCCGCCGGGGCTGACGCTGTCGCGGACGATCCGGGGTGCCAGGTCGCTCCCGAGGACGATCTCCCGGTCCGGCTCCAGCGGCACGGTGTCGTGGCAGGTCAGGTAGAGCACCTGGTGGCGCTGGCCGAGCGCGCGGATCGTGCGTGCCACCCGCCCGGCCCGCGCCGGGTCGAAGTTCACCAGCACCTCGTCCATGACGATGGGTAGCGGCTCGGCCTGGCTCGCGTAGTGCTCGATGAGGCCGAAGCGGAAGGCCAGGTAGAGCTGCTCACGGGTCCCCCGCGACAGCTCCGCGGGACGGACCAGCGAGCCGTCGTCGGCGCGGAGCGCCCCGCGGACGCGTTCGCCGAAGGGCACCACCAGCCCGGCGAACTCGCCGCCCGTCCAGTCGACGAAGTGGCGCTCGGCGGCGGCGATCACGGCAGGTCGGTGCAGTCGTTCGAAGCGCGCGCGGGCGGCCGCGATCAGCTCGGCGGCGAGGCGGGCCACGAGGTACCGGTCGGCCAGCTCGCAGAGCGCCGCCAGCGTGTTCTCGCGGCGCTGCCGGAGCTCGGAGGTGTCGGTCTCGGATTCGATGCGCCGGATCTCCTGCTCCGCCGCGCCGAGCTGGGTGGCGAGCTGGTGCCTGCGCTGGCGGAGCGATTCCAGCTCCGCGTCGAGCGAGGCCCGCCGCGCAGCGACCGCATCCGGCGCCGCGTCGGACGCCGCGGCCGCCAAGGCGGCGTCGGCGGCCACGGACGGGCCGGCGGCGCCGCCGACCCCCGCCGCGGCCGCCCCGAGCCGCTGTCGCAGCGCGAGGGTGGCCTCCGCGTCGCCGGCGATCGCCGCGAGCGTGGCCACGTTGCGATCGCGGTCGGCCTCGAGCGCCGCCCGCCGGGCGGCGCGGGTGTGACGGGCCTCCAGGTCGGCGCGATCGGCCAGGCCGTGGCGGGCGAGGAACGCCCGGTAGGCCTCCCGCGCCGCCGCAAGGGCCCCGCGCGCGCCCTCCGCCTCGCGCTCCGCGGCCTCGAGGGCCCGCGAGGCGGCGCGACGCTCGGCGTCCAGGCGGGTGGCCTCCTGCAGGTCGGCCACGGCGGCCCGTACGAGCGCATGGAGATCCGTTCCCGTGCAGCCGAGCGGCTCCAGCACGGCACGCACGCCGCGCTCCCATGCGCCGCGGCGTTCGATGCCGGTGGCCACGGCGACCGCCAGGTCGTCATGGGCCCGCAGGGTGATTCGCGCCGACTCCGCCCGTTCCAGCATCCGGGCGACCGCCTCCGGGTCCTGCGGTGGCAGCCCGGTCGAGGCGAGGACGCGCTCCCATTCGGCGCGGGCCGCGGTCACCCGCCCCTCGGCATCGGCCAGGCGTGTCGCGGCGTCGTCGGCCGCGCGGCGGCGGAGGAGCGCCTGCGTGACGGCGGCATCGTGCTGCCGCTCGAGCGCCGCGCGATCCCGTTCCTGCCGGGCCAGCTCACCCACCTGTTCTCGCAGCGCGAGCGGAACGGCCCCGCTGTCGGACGGCAGGCCCAGCGCGGCGAGGGCGGCGTCCAGCGCGGCCCGCGCCGCACGGACACGCTCGGCCGCGCCCCACGGGTCCGTCCCGTCGTCGTCCTGCGGCCGGCCGTCGCCCCTGCCGCGGCCGGGGTCGTTCCGGGAGGAGGGATCGGCGTCCCCCGCGGCGTCGGTCGCTCCACGGGCGTCGGGTTCTCCCCGGGCGCCGGGTTCTCCCTGGGGCCCGCCTCGCCACGGGACGCCCGCGCCCGCCCAGGCGGCACGGGCCGCGGCGCCGCCGACGACCAGGAGCACCACGCCGACGAGCACCGCGGCCATGGGGCCCGCGACCGCTGCCATCGCGCCCGCGGCGGCGCTTGCCAGCACGACGGTGCCGGCCGCGAGCGCCGCAGCCTGCACCCGCGATCGCCCTCGCCGCGCCGCCGCCTCGGCCTCGGCGGCCGCCGTCCGCGCGAGCGCCGTCTCGCGCTCCGCGCGCGTCGTGGTCCAGGCCATCAGCGCGCGATCGGCGGCATCCACGGCATCCCGCAGGGAGTCCGCGTTCCAGCGATCGTCCCGCGGAAGCGCGGCGAGGGCGACGCCCGCCTCGTGCGCCGTCTCCTCCGCGACCGCCGCCTCGCGTGCCGCGTTGGACGCCGTGGCGCGGGCCTCGGCGGCGGCGCGCACCGGCGAGTCCAGCAGGTCCCGCGCGCGGGCCAGGAGCCGGTCGCGTTCCGCGATGAACGAGCCGGCGGCGCGGAGCCGACCCTCGTCCCAGCCGGGGCCCAGGTCCGCCAGGGCCGTCGAGACGTCGCGAGCCAGCCCGTCGAGTCGCCGTTCGTCGGTCGCGAGCGCGCGGTCCTCCACCTCGCGCGCCGCCGCCGACGAGGCGAGCGGCGCGATCGCCGGTGCGGCGTCCAGCAGGTCTCTGCGCGGCTCCGGCAGTGCAGCGACGGTCGCCCGGCGTCGCTCGACCTCCGCGAGCGACTCCTGCTGGCGTGCCTCCGCTGCCGATATCGCGCCGGCCAGGCGCGCCTCCTCCGGCAGCAGCCCGGCCACATCCGGCGCCGGTCCCAGCACCGCCAGGTCCGCCTCGGCCGCCTCGAGGTCCCGCCACGCCGGCCAGGCGCGCACGAGCCGGTCGGCGGCTTCCCGCTCCCGAGCACGATCGGCCGTATCGCGGTCGAGCGCCTCCAGCCCCGCGCGCAGCGACGCCGCCCGAGCCTGCTGTGCCGCGTACTCGCGGGGCACGTCCCGGGCCGCCAGCTCGGCCTCGAGCGCAGCCAGCTCCGCGAGCGTCGCGTTGATGGCCTGGCGCTGGCCCCGGGGCCGGAAGAGTCCGTCCGCCTCGGCGTGCAGGGCGCGCTCGATCTCCAGGATCGACCCGGATGCCCCCAGGCTCGCCCCGTAGATCCGGGCGCTGACCTCGCCCCCCTCGAGCCGGGAGGCATCGGCGAGCTCGTCGATCCCGAACGCGAAGATCGCCTCGAACAGCTCGCGGTCCGCGCCGCCGAGCAGATGCGCCAGCGTCTCGTGTGGATCGCCCGGCAGGGCCACGCCGTGGTCGTCCAGCAGGCGCAGCTCCCCGCGCCCACCGCGCTCACCGTGTCGCTCGAGCCTGATCCGTCGGCCGTCGTCCGTGGCGAGCTGCAGATGGCCGCCGCGCCGCCCGCCCCGCACGGCCGGATAGGCGCCGGACGGGAGCCCGAAGAGCATGGCCCGGACGAAGGCGTTCAGGGTGGACTTCCCGGTCCCGTTCATGCCGCGCACCACGGTCACGCCGGGCGACAGCTCCAGCTCGGCCCCCGCCGCGCGGCCGAAGCCGTCGATGCCGACCCGCTCGATCCGCACCGCCTACTCCCGCCCCGCCAGCTCGTCCACGATCCGGCGGTGCGCCCGGCGCAGCAGGTCGGCCTGCGCGGCGGCGTCAGGTCGCCGGAACCCCGATACCCCGCCCGACGCGGAACGGAGGGCCGCCCGGAGCGCCGGACTGTCGAAGAACTCGTCGAGGACGGCGTCCGGGTCGAGCACCGGCCCGAGGTCGACGGCCGGGTCCGCGGCCATGCCCGCCGCCGGATCGACCGCCGCGCCCGCGGCGCCCGATGCCGCGGTGGCCAGGCCCACGACTGTCTCGAGCTCACCCAGGAAGTCGCCCGCACGGGTGATCGCCCGCGCCCCCTCGGGCCGCGTCGCGTCGCGCAGCTCGGCGAGCCAGGCGAACGGGTCGCGCGCCGCGAACCGCTCCACGAGGTGCTCACGGAGGTCGCGGAGGGCGTCGGGCTGCCGCAGCTCCGCGTGGATACGCCCGAACCCGGTCAGCTCGATCCGGGCGATCACCGGCCTCCCGGCGATCCCGAGCGCGCGCTCCAGGTCGCCGGCCAGGCGCGTCAGCAGCCCGTCGAGGTCGGGGATCCCCGCCACGTCGACGCTCCACGCCGCCCAGCGGATCTCGTCCAGCTCGCGGAGCTCGATCCGTGGGCGGCCCGCACGGTCCACCGAGACGAGCATGGCGCCTCGCGGCTCGATCTCGCCGGGATCCCGCCCCTGCGGATTGCCCGCGTACACGATGGCGGGTCCCGCGTCGCGCAGGACCTGCGGCCGGTGCACGTGGCCGAGGGCCCAGTAGTCCATCCCGGATGCCACGAGATCGCCGATCGAGCACGGCGCGTAGTTCTCGTGCCCCGGCTGCCCGCCCACGTTGGCGTGCAGCAGGCCGATCGCGAACGGGCTGCCCGGTTCCCTGCGGAACCGCGCGGCGAGGTTCTCGCGGACGTCACGGACCCCGTAGCTGATCCCGTGGATCCGGGCGATCTCCACCCCGTCGCGCACCACGGGCCGGGACTCGACACGTTCGGCGCCGAACCGGTGGGCGCCCGGGGGCCATGCGATCGACGGTTCCCATCCGTTGATGGGGTCGTGGTTGCCGGTCACCACGAACGAGGGAATGCCCGCGGCCTCCAGCGCCCGCAGCCCCTCCACGAACGCGAGCTGGCCGCGGATCGTCCGCTCCTCCGCGTCGAACACGTCGCCGGCCACCAGCACGAAGTCGACGCGCTCGGAGATCGCCAGGTCGACCGCGCGCCGCCACGCGCCCAGGGTGGCGCGCCGGACCGCAGCCGCGACACCGGGCGGTGCGGTCCCGGCCAGGCCGCCGAACGGGCTGTCCAGGTGCAGATCGGCCACGTGGAGGAAGCGGAAGGCCGCCGTCCCCGCGCCGATGTCCCGGTCCAGCCGCTCCATCCGTTCCTCCCGGTGCGTTCCGCCGCCCGTCGGGAGTATGCGGCCTTCACCGGCTCCCGACCGGCCGCGCGGGGATGCCCCGCGAGTCAGTCGAAGCGCGGCGGCGCTGCCAGCACCACGTGCCGCAGCACGCGGAACCCGTCCACGTAGGTGCCACCGGCATGCGCCGTGCCACGTGCCAGCTGCTGCAGGCGGAGCGTCTGGCCCAGGAGGTTCGCGTCCGCCTCCGCGTCGGCCCGCCGATCCCGTCCCTCGCCGTCGGCGTCGCCGAGGGTGATCCCGTCGTCCTCGACCCGGACCAGGGCGGCCCCGAGCGTCGCGACCTCCCCGGCGAGCAGGTCCAGGTACCCCGACAGGTCATGCGTGCACGGCCGTGGCACCAGGAGCAGCACGGCGTCGCGCGGCCCGACGGACTCCACCAGCCCGTGCCGGAACTCGCTGAGCGTGCTGCCCACGGCCTGGCGATGCGCCTTCTCGTGCCAGAGCAGGGCCCCGGCGTGCGCCAGCCCGGCGGTCGCGCCCAGGCCGACGATCCAGGTCCTGCGGGCG
>JAJYDP010000004.1 GCA_021777365.1 Chloroflexota bacterium
GGCGCCCCGGCCTCCTGCCCGGTGGCGACCGCGGCCCCGGCCAGCTGACCCGCGTCGCGTCCTAGGATGGGCGGGCGGCCTCCCCGAACGGCGGCCGCCCGCCCTACGATGCCTCCAGCATGAGCAGCATCCTCGTCGTCGATGACGAGCCCCACATCCGCGAGATCGTCGGGTCGTACCTCGCCCGCGAGGGTCACGACGTCCGGTACGCCGCGGACGGCGACTCGGCCCTCGCCGCGGCCCTCGACGGCGACCCCGACCTGATCGTCCTCGACGTGATGCTCCCGGGCAGGTCCGGCTTCGACGTCCTGCGCGACCTCCGCGCCGCGGGGCGGCGGTCCGCCGTGATCCTGTTGACGGCCCGCGACGACGTGATCGACCGGGTCGCGGGCCTCGAGATCGGCGCCGACGACTACGTGACCAAGCCATTCGAGCCCCGGGAGGTGGTGGCCAGGGTCGGCGCGGTGCTCCGCCGCGTCGGGCCCGCCGCCGCGACCGCGGGTACGGGCGGCGCGGCCTCCCGCCCGTACCTGGACCTCGAGATCGACGAGCCCGCCCGCGAGGTCCGCCGCGAGGGCGTGGACCTCGGCCTGACGCGCGCGGAGTTCGACCTCCTGCTCGCGCTGGCCGAGCACCCGGGCGTGACGCTGACTCGCGGCCAGCTGGGCGAGCGGGTCTTCGGCGAGGCCTTCGACGCCTTCGACCGCACGATGGACACCCACGTCAAGAACCTGCGGCGCAAGCTCGGGCGGCGCGACGGCGGCCGAGAGTACGTCGAGACGATCCGCGGCGTGGGCTACCGGGCCGCCCGGTCGTGAACGCCGCCCCGCCGCGGAGCCCCGGGCTGGCGATCCGGCTGGCCCTGGCCTTCGCCGCCGTCGCGGCTGCGACCGCCGCCGCCGTGGCGATCGCCGCCCCGCCGATCGTGGGCCGCGGCTTCGCGCTGATGCAGGCGGGCGAGTCGGGGGCGCCCGGCGTCGGCATGGGCGGACGCGGCCCGGGCCCCGGCGCCGGAGCCGGGGCCGCCTACCTCGCCCAGGCGCAGCAGGAGGCGACCACGATCATCGTCGTCGTCGCGGTGGTCGCCGCGGCGGTCGCCTCGCTGGTCGGGATCGTCATCGCGTGGTGGATCACGCGCCCGCTGGTCCACCTGGAGCGGGCGGCCACGGCCGTGGCCAGCGGCGACCTGTCCGCCCGGTCCGGGGTGGCCGGCCGCGGCGACGAGCTGGGCTCGCTGGGCCGCTCCTTCGACGCCATGGCGGCCGACCTCGAGCGCAGCGAGGCGGCGCGCCGCCGGTTCTTCGCCGATGCCGCCCACGAGATGAAGACGCCCCTGGCCGTGATCGAGGCGACCACGGCCGCGGTGCTCGACGGCGTCTACCCCCACAACGACCGCCACCTCGCGACGATCCGCGACCAGGCGCGGCTGCTCGGACGCGTGGTGGACGACCTGCGCACCGTGAGCCTGGCCGAGGCGGGCGCGCTGCCGCTCGCGGTCGCCGAGGCGCCCGCCGCCGACCTCATCGAGGCCGCTGTGCGCGCGTTCGCCGCCCGTGCCGCGGCGCAGGGCGTGGCGCTCGGCGCCGACCCCGCGGACCCCGCCGTCCTGGTGCGGGCCGACCGCGACCGCGTCGGCCAGGCGCTCGCCGCCCTGATCGACAACGCCCTCCGGTACGCGCCCGCCGGCAGCCGCGTCGCCGTGCGCGCGGCGCGGTCGCCGCTGGACACCGGGCTCGTCCGCCTCAGCGTCCTCGACGAGGGGCCGGGGATCCCGCCTGAGGACCTGCCCCGGGTGTTCGACCGCTTCTACCAGGCCGACCCGGCGCGCGATCGGGGCAGCGGGACCTCGGGGCTGGGCCTCGCCATCGCCAGGGCCGTGGTCGAGGCGCACGGCGGACGGGTCGGCGCGGCGAACCGCGACGGCGCGGGGGCGTCCGTCTGGCTGGAGCTGCCGGCGGCGGGCTGAACCCGTCGCGCTCGGGGCCGGGGCGGGCTGCCGGCGGCGGTCCGCCGGACTAGGACCGCTTGGCCTGGTTGACGCCCTTGAGGATCTTGAGGTTCAGGACGACGAACCGGACCAGCTGGAAGAGCTTGAAGTTCATCCAGAACCGGTCTCGCGGGGTGATCTCCATCGCGGGCGCTCCGGGCTGTGCTGCAGACGGGGTGGGGGAGGGCTGGGGTCCGGTCACTCGGGGATGAACCTCCAGCCGAAGCCGCCCTTGAGCTTGTAGATGAACGTGGTGTGGAGCATGCGCTTCATCCAGGCGCCCGCGAGGCCCATCTCGAGGTGGGTCACGAACAGGTCGCGGCCCTCCTCGTTGGGATAGCGCCGGAAGTCGGGGACCACCGGGTAGATCATGATCGTGGCGGCCGAGCCGTCCCACAGCGAGTCGCCCATCGACGCGATGCACGCGGCGTACATCTCGGTCATCCGCTCGCCGTGGGTCATCCGGCCGTGCTTGACGATGTCGATGATGTTGAGCGCCACCACGCGCCCGATGATCCCGGAGACCATGCCGGTCCGGGGCGGCGCCGAGGTGATGTTCATCCCGTTGGGGTTGACGTGCGGCTGGGACACCGGCCCTGGCGGGGCGAACGCGATGCCGGCCGCGAAGATCTCCGGGTACCGGGGGTTCTGGTACCGCTCGGGCCAGGCGTCCGGGTTCCGGATCAGCTCCTCGTAGGGGAGGCCGTAGGTGGCGTCCACCTTGACCAGGCCGTTGGGCGCGAGGAGGTCGGCCGAGACGTCGTTGCCATCCCGGTCGAGCACCTTGAGCGGCTGGCCCAGGAAGCGCGGGATGAGCATCGCGAAGTCGTAGCCGGTCTCGCCCTCGCGGCCCTCGTAGTCCTCCCACCGGATGACCTCGGGGGTGACCTCCTTCACGCCGGTCTGCACCTGGTGGCGGATGCCGTAGTCGCGGAACGCGGCCTCGATGAACTCGGCGCTGGAGACGACCTTGCCGCGCCGCCGGACGTGCACGCCGCGCACCCCGAAGTCGCCGACCGAGCGCTCGTTCGACAGCCACAGCAGGTCCGCGTTGTCGCGGACGCCCCGGCGGACGAGGTCCTTGTGGAGGTTGGTGATGTACTCGAACGCGGCGCCCTGGCAGGTGGCGCCGGGGTGCCCGGTGCCGACCACGAAGCGGCGCTTCTCGCCCCGCCTGAGCCGCTCCACCTCGGCCAGGTAGCGGTCGCGGGCGTGCTCGGCGTGCGGCCCCGTGCAGATCGACTCCGTGAACCCGCTGTCGGGTCCCAGGCCGGGCGTGCCCGCGAAGTCCAGCTTGGGCCCCGTGGCGACGATCAGGTAGTCGTACTCGAGGCGCGCGTCGGCGGGGTTGCCGTCGGCCGGCTCGACGACGACGTACCTCTCGTCGGGGTGGATCTCGGTGGCCCTGCCCACGATGAACCGGATCCCGAACTTCCGGTAGACGGGGCGCAGCGGGAACTGCGTCTTGGACAGGGCCATGCGCCCGACGCCGACCCAGACCCACGACGGCACGTACGAGAACAGCTCCAGGCGGTTGACCACGACGACCTCGTGGTCCCTGCCGAGCTTGTCGCCGAGGTACAGGGCCGCCGTGTGGCCCGCGAACCCGGCCCCGAGGATGACGATGCGAGCCATCGTGCCTCCGATCAGTGCGCGGCCGGGCTCCGCCGACGGCGCCAGGCGAGCGGGACGCAGCGCGAACGGTAATGGTGCTTGCGCGCTTGCGCAAGCGGATGATTTCCTGCTATCGTGCGCATAGTTGCGCAATTACGCAATTAGAGTCAGGAAACCGACACGATGCCGACGCCGCCCCCCACCTCTCGCCCGCACCGGGTCATCGTATTCTCGACGCCCACCTGCCCGTGGTGCACCCGCGCGAAGACCTATCTGCGCGGTCGGGGTGTCCCGTTCCGCGATGTGGACGTGAGCCGCGACCCGGCGGCCGCCCGCGACCTGGTCCGCCGCACGGGCCAGATGGGCGTGCCGGTCATCGAGATCGACGGCCGCCCGATCGTCGGGTTCGACCAGGCGCGCATCGACGCGCTGCTCGGCCTGCGCCCCAACTGATCCGCCCGGCCCCGGCCGGCGCCCGCCTGAACCCAAGCCAGTCCTCAAAGGAGTCCAACGTGTCTGAGACCATCCAGCCCCTCGGCAGCCGCGTGCTCGTCCTCGTGCTCGCCCAGGAGAACCGGACGGCGTCCGGCCTGGTCATCCCCGACACCGCCAAGGAGAAGCCCCAGCGCGGCGAGGTGGTCGCGATCGGCGACGACACCGACGTGATCAAGGTGGCGGTGGGCGACCGCGTCCTGTTCCCCAAGTACACCGGCACCGAGGTCAAGCTCGACGACCGCGACCACCTGATCATCGAGAGCACCGACCTGCTGGCCATCCTGCGCGACGCGCCGGCCGCCTGACGTGGCGGGCGTATCGGGGCCGGCCGCCACGGACCGCAAGCGCGCGCTCGTCCTGGGCGGCGGGTTCGCGGGCGTGGAGGCCGCCGCCGAGCTCGCGAAGTCGGGCCGGTTCGACGTCACGCTCGTCTCAGACCGCGACTTCCTGTACCTGAACCCGATCTCGATCTGGATCCCCACCCGCGGCATCGAGCCGCCGCGGGCGAGGGTCCCGCTCCGGAAGATCGCCGCCAAGCGCGGCTTTCGACTGGTCGTGGACCGGGTCCAGTCGGTCTCGTCGGCCGACCACCGCGTCCGGCTGGCCGGGGCCGAGCTGGAGTACGACTATCTGGTCCTGGCCCTCGGCGGCAGCAAGCTGGCGCCCAAGGGCGTCGAGCACACGCTGTCGATCTGCGGGGCGCCGGAGGCGGCGGTCGAGATCCGAGACCGGCTGGACGCGCTGATCGCGAGGGGCAGCGGCTCCATCGCGGTGGGCTTCGGCGGCAACCCGAAGGACCGCTCCGCCGTCCGCGGCGGGCCGGCGTTCGAGCTGCTGTTCAACATCCTCGACCTGCTCGAGCGGAGGCACCTGCGGGACCGGTTCACGCTGACGTTCTTCGCCCCCATGGCCGAGCCGGGGGAGCGCATGGGCCGTGGCGCGCTGGACCTGGTGGCCAGGATGTTCGAGCGCAAGGGGATCCCGTCCCGCACCGGGACGCCCATCGCCGGCTTCGACGAGCACGGCGTCGCCTTCGCGGACGGGTCCCGGCTCGACGCGGACCTGGTGCTGTTCATCCCGGGCGTCGCCGGGCACCCGGTGCTGGCCGCGTCGGACCTGCCGCTCAACGAGGCCGGCTTCGTGCTGATCGACGACCACGGGCTGGTGGCCGGCACCGACGACGTCTACGCCGCGGGCGACGTGGCCGCCCTCGAGGGCCCGGAGTGGCGGGCCAAGCAGGGCCACACCGCGGAGGTCATGGCCCGCAACGCCGCCGCCAACATCCTCGCGGCCGAGGCCGGACGGCCCGAGCGCAAGGGCTACCAGGCCCACCTCGCGATCGTGTGCCTCATGGACGTCGGCAGCGGCGCCGCCATGGTCTATCGAGGCCGGAAGCGCAGCGTGGTCATCCCGCTGCCCGTGGTCGGCCACTGGCTGAAGCAGGGCTGGGGCTCCTACGCGAGGCTCACCAAGCTGGGCCGCCTGCGCCGACTGCCCGGGCTCTAGGCCGATGTATCCATCCGAGCCCCGGGCTCGTCAATGAGATAGCGGGCCCCCAACGTGGCCCGGTCCGACAAGGAGAAACATCCGATGCGTCTTGCCCTCAACGAATCCACCCCCGACCGCATCATCCGGATCGTTGTCGGCGTCGTGCTCGCGGCCCTCGCCGTCGCCGGCGTCGCCAGCGGCGTCGCCGCCATCGTGGCCTGGGTCCTGGCCGTGATCCTGGTCGTCACCGGCGTCGTCGGGTTCTGCCCCCTGTACGCGATCTTCCGCTTCAGCACCCGGTCGGCCTCCCGCTGACCCTGCGCGAGCCGATGGACGAGGCCGCCGGCCCCGGCGACGCCTTCGCGGCGGCGCTGGTCGCGGAGCTGCCGCGCCTCGTCCACCTGGCCGCCCGCCTCGTCCGGGACGCGGACCTCGCCGAGGACTGCGCCCAGGAGACCATCGTCGGGGCCTGGCGCCGCCGCGACCAGCTCCGCGACCCCTCCGCGCTGTCCGCGTGGCTCCGGCGCGCGCTCGTGAACCGGGTCATCGACCGGTCGCGGGTGCGCCGCGACGAGCTCGACATCGAGGCCGTCGAGGCGGACTGGCGCGATGACCACTGGTCGGTCGCTCCGGAGCGCGTCCTCGAGCGCGCGGAGCTCCGAGACGAGCTGGAGGACGCCCTGGCCAGACTGCCGGTGGTCTATCGCGTGGCCGTGCTGCTCCACGACGCGCTGGGCTGGACCGCCGCCGAGATCGCCGCCGCCACCGGCGCCGGACTGCCGGCCACCAAGCAGCGCCTGCGGCGCGGCCGGATGATGCTGGTCAGCGCGCTGGCCGAGGACGACGCCCGGCGGCTCGCCAGCCGCGCCCAGCCGCTCCGCTGCTGGCAGGCTCGGCGCCACGTCTCGGGGTACCTTGACGGCGAGCTGGACGCGCCCACCAAGGCCGCGGTGGAGGAGCACCTGGAGACCTGCCCCACCTGCCCGCCGCTGTACGCGAGCCTCGTGGGCGTGCGGGCCACGCTCGGCGGGCTGCGCGACCCGGACTCCGTCGTGGAGGAAGCCATGGCGCTCCGGATCCGCGACCGACTGGACTCGCTCGAATGACCGGAGGATCGCGCATGACAGACGGGCCCGAGAAGACGCGCCGCCAGATGTGGGACGAACGCCATGCTGCCCGCGAGCCCATCGAGTCGCACGCGCCCGACGCCGCCCTGGTGGAGCTCGTGGCGGGGCTGACCCCGGGCCGCGCGCTGGACCTCGCCGCGGGCGACGGTCGGCACGCCATCTGGCTCGCCTCCCAGGGCTGGTCCGCGACCGGCGTCGACTTCTCGGGCGTGGCGATCGAGCGGGCGCGCGCGGCCGCCGCGCGGGCCGGCGTGGAGGTCGATTGGGTCCACGCCGACCTGCTCGAGTGGGCGCCCCCCGCCGCCTCGGCGGACCTGGTCGTGCTCATGTTCCTGCACCTGCCGCAGCCGGAGCGGCGCGTCGTGCTGGGCAGGGCGGCGGCCGCGCTGGCCCCCGGTGGCCAGCTCCTGGTGGTGGGCCACGACCGCGCCAACGCGGGCCGGGACGCGCCCGGCCCCAAGGACCCGAGCGTGCTCTACACGCCCGACGAGGTCGCGGCCGACCTGCCGGGTCTGGTCGTGGAGCAGGCGCGCAGCGTGGAGGACGACCTGGGCGACGGGCGCGTGTCCACCGACACCGTGGTGGTGGCCCGCCGGCCGTAGGGCGCCGGCCCGGCGGGGGGGCGCCGCGCGCTCAGTGCAGCAGGAAGATGCTGGTCAGCAGGATCAGCAGCACCGCCAGCGTGACCGCCGCGTAGAGGCGGTCGCCCTCGAGCGTGAAGGCCAGGACCGAGGCGCCGACGCGGGCCACGGGCGTGGCCAGCAGCACCACCAGGCCGAGCTGGGCGAACCCGACCGGGCGCAGGGCCGCCAGGTTCGCGCCCATGTCGGCGAACGCCGTGGCGGCCCGGCCGTCCCCAGCGGCGCCGGAGAGCGACCCGCCCCAGCCGACCAGCAGCGCCGCGGCCAGGCCCAGCGCGACCAGGGTCGCGGCGGCCACCACGCCCACGATCAGCACGCCCGACACCAGGGCCCGGAAGCGGTCCGCGTTCACAGCCCCGCCCCGAAGCCCTTCAGGAGCGTCTCGACGCCCACCGCCACCAGGACCGGCAGGAACACCAGGCGCACGTGGCGGTTCGACAGCCGGGGCAGGACCCGGGCGCCGGCGGTGGCCCCGGCCAGCACGCCCAGGGCGACCGGCGCGGCGAGGGTGGGGTCCACGTCGCCCCGCCCCAGGTAGATCCCGGCCGACGCCGCCGCCGTGACCCCGATCATGAAGTTGCTCGTGGCCGAGCTCACCTTCATCGGCAGCCGCATCGCGCCGTCCATGGCCAGCACCTTGAGGGCGCCCGAGCCGATCCCGAGCAGGCCCGACACGACGCCCGCGCCGAGCATCATCAGGAAGCCCAGCGGCACCCGCTGGGCGGCGTACGGGACGTCGCGGCCCAGGCGCGCGTCCGGGTAGGCGCCCGCGAGGCGCATCCGGGCCGCCAGCGGCGACGCCTCGGCGACCGGCGGCAGCTCCTCGCCCAGGCGGAGCGCCTGCTGGAGGGCCGAGAACAGCAGCACGACGCCGAGCAGGACGTACAGCGCCGCCGGCGCCACCACCGCGGCGAGCAGGGCGCCGCCCACCGCGCCCGTGGTGGTGGCGAGCTCGAGGAACATCCCCACCCGCATGTCGGTCATCCGGTCGCGGACGTAGGCGGCGGCCGCGCCGGAGCTGGTGGCGATGACGCTCACGATGCTGGCCCCGATCGCGAGCCGGATGTCCACGCCGAACAGGATGGTCAGGGCCGGGACCACCAGGATGCCGCCGCCCACGCCGGCCAGCGCGCCGATCACGCCGGCGAGGAGCGAGACGGCGAAGATCCCGATATCGGCGCTGAAGGTCACGCGGGTCCACCGGTCTTGCTAGAGGGAGAGGGCGGCACCAGTATCGCCCGAGTCGGCGTTCCGGGCTGCCGACGCCCGTCAGGCGCGCGCCCTACCCTTGGCCCGTGGCCGACATCCCCGATCCCGACACCCTCGTGCCGCAGGCTGCGCGGGAGGCGATCCTCGCCTGGTACACGGCGAGCGGCCGCAAGCTGGCCTTCCGGGCCACCACCGACCCGTACGCCGTCCTCGTCTCGGAGCTGATGGCGCAGCAGACCCAGGCCAGCAGGGCGGCCGAGGCGTGGACCGCGTGGACCGCCCGCTGGCCGACGGTCGGCGACCTCGCGGCGGCCCCGCTGTCCGAGGTGCTCAGGGCCTGGGCCGGCCTGGGCTACAACCGGCGGGCACTCGCCCTCCACCGGGCCGCCCAGGCGATCGTGGCCGAGCACGGCGGCCGGGTGCCGGCCGACGTGGAGGAGCTCGGGCGGCTGCCGGGCGTCGGGCCGTACACGGCGCGGGCGGTGGCCGCCATCGCGTTCGACCAGCCGGTGGGCGCCGTGGACACCAATGTGCGCCGCGTGCTGGGCCGGATGGCCGTCGGCGGCACGGGGGCGTTCAAGGGCCGGACGGCCCAGGCTCTCGCGGACGCGGTGGTGCCCCGGGACGCGGCCGCCGCCTGGACCCATGCGCTGATGGACCTGGGCGCGCTGCTGTGCGCCCCGCGCAGCCCGAGCTGCGGCGCGTGCCCGGCCGCGCGCTGGTGCCGGTACGCCGCGGGCGATCGGAGCGGCGAGGCGGCGCAGCCCGCGGCGCGGCGGCCCGGGCCGGCGACGCCCTTCCCCGCGACCACGCGCTGGCTCCGCGGGCGGGTGCTCCGTCGTGCCCGCGAGGCGCCGGACGGCGCGTGGGTCGTCTTTGACGGGGCGATCGGGGCGCACCCGGCGACGGCGGTGCGTGAGGCGGTGCTGGCACTCGCCCGCGAGGGGCTGCTCGAGGCCCGGGAGACGGCCGACGCCATCGAGGCGCGCCTGCCCGCGGCCGCCCCGGGACGTTCGGCAGGGGAGGGCCGGACCTGCGGCCCGACGCCGCCCATCCCGCCGCGGGTCGGCTGAGGGCCCACGGCACGGGATCACGTCGGTCGGGCACGGTACTCTTGCGCCCGTGCCCCCTGTGACCGCACCCCTCCCCGGCGACGACCCTGCCCTGGCCGCACTCTCGCTCGACGAGCTGGAGCTGCGCTGGGCCGACGCGGCCGCCCGCGGGGCGATCTCCGCGGAGGCGATGACGGGCGCGGACCGCAAGGCCCAGGCGCTCGGGATCCCGGGCGAGGCGCTCATGGAGCACGCGGGCACGGCGGTGGCCGCGGCCGCCCGCGCCCTGCTGACCCACAACGGCCGCGAGGGCCGACCCGTGCTCGTGATGGGCGGCCCGGGCAACAACGGCGGCGACGGCTTCGTGGCCGCCCGGAGGCTTGCCGGCTGGGGCGTCCCCGTGATCGCGGTGCTGGTGTCCGCAGAGGAGCGACCGGGCACTCCGGACGCGGCGCGGAACTGGCGGCGGCTGGACGGCCTGGAGGGGGTGACGTGCGTCCACGCCCCGGTGGCGCGCGACTTGGCGATCCTGGCGCAGGGGATCGAGCGGGCCGGGATCATCGTCGACGCGCTGCTGGGCACCGGCGTCAGGGGCCGCCTGCGCGAGCCCGTCCGCACCGCGGTCGAGGTCATCCAGCGCGCCCGCGACGCCGGCACCCCGGTCCTCGCCGTGGACACCCCGACGGCAGTCGACCTCACGTCCGGCGACCCGTCCGAGCCGGTGGTCCGGGCCGACCTGACCGTCACGTTCCACCGCCCGAAGCTGGGCCTGCAGACCAGGCTCGGCCGCGCGCTGGCGGGGCGAGTGCTGGTGGCGCCCATCGGCATCCCGCTGGAGGCGGACCGTGGCTGACGCCGCACCGGCGCCCGAGCGCCGTCCCGAGCCGCGCCAGCCGGGCGTCCGCGAGGTCCTCCTCGTCGCCGCCGTCGTGGTCGCCCTCGTCCTGGCCGCCGCGGCGCTCACGGCCGTCCTGCCCCGAGAGGTGCAGGCGGTCGTGTTCCACACCCCCCTCCTGATCGTGGTGCTCGTCCTCGGCACCGCGGTCGTCCTGTGGCGCATCCTGCGTGCGCCGAGTCCCTGAGGTCGTCGTCATGCCTGATCAGCCCCACACCGCGTCCCGACCGCCGCTCGCCGCCCGGGGAGCCGACCTCGAGCACCTGGGCCGGGAGACTTGGGACGTCCTGATCGTCGGCGGCGGCATCGTCGGCTGCGGCGCGCTGCTCGACGCAGCCAGCCGGGGCCTTCGGGCCGCGCTCGTCGAGCAGGACGACATCGCGGTCGGGACGTCGTCGCGGTCGAGCCGGCTCATCCACGGCGGCCTGCGATACCTGGAGCAGTTCCACGTCGGGCTCGTGCGGGAGGCGCTTCACGAGCGCGCCCGGCTGCTGGAGCTCGCGCCCCACCTGGTCCGGCTGGAGCGGTTCCTGTTCCCGCTGTACGGCCGCCCGGTGGTGACCCGGTCGTTCTACCAGTCGGGCATGGTGCTGTACGACCTGCTCGGGTCGGCGAAGAAGGGCGGCCGGCACCACCACCTCTCGGTGGCCGGCGCCCTGGAGCTGGCGCCCGGCCTCCGCCGCGAGGGGCTGCAGGGGGCCATGCTGTACAGCGACGGCATGGAGGACGACGCCCGCTACACGCTCGCGGTGCTGCGGACGGCGGTCCGCGAGGGCGGTCTGGCGGTCAGCCGGGTGCGGGCGGTCAGGGCGCTGCGCGACGGCGAGCGGATCGCCGGGGCCACGGTCCGCGACGAGTTGACCGGCGCCGAGTTCGACGTGCGCGCGACCACGGTCCTCGACGCGACGGGCGTCTGGGGCTCCAGGCCCGACCGGCCGTTCGGCTCCGAGAAGGCGACCTTCAACGTCCTGCCGTCGCGCGGCAGCCACATCCTCGTGCCGCGGGAGCGGATCGAGGTCCGCACCGGCGTCACCATCCGCGTGCCCGGCAAGGTGGCGTTCATGGTCCCGTGGCCCCGCCACTGGGTGATCGGCACCACGGACGACCCGTTCAGCGGGCCGGTGGAGCGGCCTTCCGCCAGCACGCCGGAGGTGGACCAGATCCTCGCCGCCGTCAACAGCGCCTTCGACGCGGGGCTGTCCCGGGACGACATCGTCGGCGCGTACGCGGGGCTGCGCCCGCTCATCGCGCCGTCGGGAGCCAGCTCCACGGTGAAGGTCTCTCGAGAGCACAAGGTGGCGGTCGAGGAGCGCGGGCTGGTGCGCATCAGCGGCGGCAAGTACACGACCTACCGCCTGATGGCGCGCGACGCGATCGACGCCGTGCTCGGCGCCGACGCGAAGGATCGACCGTCGGGCACCGCGGAGCTGCCGATCATCGGCGCGGCGCCGCGGCCGGAGCTGGACGCGCTGATCGCGCGCCTGGCCGGCGAGCCGGGTCTGGACGTGGAGTCGGCGCGGTCCCTCGTCGAGCGGCACGGCACGGAGGCCGAGGACGTCGTCGCGCTGGGCCGGGGGCGCGACCTGGTCCGGCCCCTGGTCGCCGGCCAGCCGATGATCGAGGCGGAGGTCGCGTGGGCGGCCGAGAGCGAGCTGGCCATGTCCCTCGACGACGTGCTGGCGCGTCGGATGCGCCTGGCCATGACGCTCCGCGACCGCGGCGCGTCGATCGCCCCGCGCGTGGCCGCCATCGCGGGCGACACCCTGGGCTGGGACGCGACCCGGCAGGCGGTCGAGGTGGCGCAGTACCTCGAGAGCGCCCACCGCGAGTTCGACGTCCCCGCCTAGCAGCTTCCAGGCCGCCCCGGCGTGCACGCCGGAGGCCCGCCGCGGCCACCGGACGGGGGGTCGGAGGGCGAGCGGGGCCTGTGCGTGGGCGGCCGCCGAAAATTGGGTATCGCCACGCCCGGCGAATGAGGGTAGAGTGCGACCGCGCGGATCGCCGCGCACGGCTCACAATCGTTCGCACGCGCGACAACTTGGTCTCCTCCAGATTTGACTCGAGGGCCCGGTCTAGAAGCGGCGACATCTGGAGGAGATCGGCACGTGGCCGACAAGACCCTGACCTGTTCCGACTGCGGGATGGAGTTCGCATTCACGGAGCGCGAGCAGGCCTTCTACGCCGAGAAGGGATTCTCGGAGCCTCGACGCTGCCCGTCCTGCCGGGCCAGCCGCAAAGCCGCCCGCTCGGGCGGTGACAGCAGCTTCGGCGGCGGCTCGTACAGCGGCGGTTACGACTCCGGGTACGGCGGTGGGGGCGGCTACTCCGCCGGTGGCTACGGCGGCGGAGGCTTCGGCAACCGCAGCAGCGGGCCGCGCGAGATGTTCACCGCGACCTGCAGCAGCTGCGGCCGCGAGGCTCGCGTGCCGTTCCGCCCGACCAACGGCAAGCCGGTCTACTGCTCGGACTGCTTCCGCTCGCAGCGGGGCGGCTGAACGCCGCATTGCTCGACCGGGCCGCGAGCGTCGCGGCCCGGTTCTGCATTTAAGGCGCGGCGTCTGCTGCGCGTGCGGGCCCGGCCGTCGTGGGCTGCACTGGCGGACTCGCGCTGGACTGGCAGTCCGGAATCCTGGCGACCCTGGGCTGAGGCTGGACCGGGAGTCTGGCGGACGTCACGTCCGGGGGCAGCCGGAGCGCAGGATCGGGCGCCGTCTGGACCGGGGGCTCGATGGCGGCGGCAGGGGATCGAGCGCTCGGGCTCGCAGTCCAGCCGGGCGGCCCCGACGCCCGACGCGCCCCCCGCCCCCCGCGCCCAGCGCGGTGTAGGATCGGCCACGTCGTCCTGCAACAGCGGCACGCCGCCCGACCCTCCCCAAGCCCAGCGGAGTGACCCCGATCCATGGCCGTCGGCTCGTCCAACTCGTTCGACCTCATCGTGCTCGGCGCGGGCACCGGCGGGTACGCCGCCGCGTTCCGTGCCTCCCAGCTGGGCCTCCGGGTGGCGCTGGTGGACGAGGGGAAGATCGGCGGCACCTGCCTCCACCGCGGCTGCATCCCCACCAAGGCGCTGCTGGAGTCCGCGGCGGTGGCACAGCGTGTGGCGCACGCCGCCGACTTCGGCGTGAACGTCCCGGGCGAGGCCGCCATCGACTACGCCAAGGTGGCCCAGCGGCGCGACGCGGTCGTGAACCGGATGTGGAAGGGCCTGGGCAGCCTGGTCAAGAAGTACAACGTGACCTGGGTCGAGGGCCGCGGCCGGCTCGACGGCGCCCACAAGGTGCGGGTGAAGGGCGCCGACGGCGCCGAGGTCGTGCTCGAGGCCACCGACGTCATCCTGGCCACCGGTTCGCGCGTGAAGTCGCTGCCGGGCATCACGCCCGACGGCGTGCGGATCGTGACCAGCGACGACGTGCTGCGCATGGCCACGCTGCCCCGGAGCGTGATCGTCGTCGGCGCCGGCGCGGTGGGCGTCGAGTTCGCGTCGTTCTACCACGACATGGGCGCCACGGTGACCCTGCTCGAGTACCTGCCGGCGATCGTGCCGCTCGAGGACGCCGACGTCTCCAGGGAGCTGGAGCGCAGCTTCACGCGGCGCGGCATCAGGGTCATGACGAGCGCGCGCTTCGACGCCGCCTCGGTCGTGGCCGGCGACGACGGCGTGCGGATCACCGTGGGGCCCGACGGCGGGACGGCCGGGGAGATGGCCGCCGAGATGCTGCTCGTGGCGACCGGCCGCGCCGCGAACGTCGAGGACGTCGGCCTCGAGACGACGGCGGCCGAGGTGGACCGCGGCGTCGTCAAGGTGGACGGGCACATGCGCACCCGCGAGTCGCACCTGTACGCGATCGGGGACGTCGTCGGCGGCCTGCAGCTCGCCCACACGGCGGCCCACGAGGGGATCATCGCCGCGCACGTGATCGCCGGCGAGCAGGACGTCCACCCGATGGACTACGTGCGCCAGCCGCGGGCCACCTACTGCCGCCCCGAGATCGCGTCGGTGGGCCTGACCCAGCAGCAGTGCGAGGCGCAGGGCCTGCCGGTCAAGATCGGCAAGGTCCCGTTCCAGGCCGTGGGCAAGGCGATCATCGGGGGCGAGTACGAGGGCTTCGCCAAGGTCATCGGCCACGCCGAGACCGACCAGACGCTGGGCGTCCACATCATCGGCCCGCACGCGACGGACCTCATCGCCGAGGCATCGGTGTCGCTCTCGCTCGAGGCGACGCCCTGGGAGATCGGGGCGGCCACGCACGCCCACCCGACCCTCTCGGAGGTGTTGGGCGAGGCGGCGATGGCCGTGGACGGCCGGTCGATCAACTTCTAGCGGGACAGGGCCTCGAGCGGCGGCAGCACGAGAGGGTCGATGACGGTGGCCGATCAGCACGGCAGCACGGCGGCGAGCGGGCTCGCGGCGGCATACGGGCTGGTGGACGCCGACCTGGTCGCCATGTACCGCACCATGGCGCTCGCCCGTGCGCTCGATGAGCGGATGTGGGTCCTCAACCGGTCCGGCCGGGCGCCGTTCGTGATCAGCGGGCAGGGCCACGAGGGCGCGCAGGTCGGGATCGCGTGGCCCCTTCGCCGAGACCACGACTGGGTGGCCCCGTTCTACCGGTCGATCGCCACCTGCCTGGTGGCGGGCATGACGCCGCGCGAGCTGATGCTCGCCCAGTTCGCCCGGGGCTCCGACCCGAGCTCGGGCGGGCGCCAGATGCCGGGCCACTACGGGCACGCCGGCCACCACGTGGTCTCGGTGTCGTCGCCCGTGGCCACCCAGATCCTCCACGCGGCGGGCATCGCCCTGGCGGCCCGCATCCGCGGCCTGGACCAGGTGGCAATGGCGATCATGGGCGAGGGGAGCAGCAACCAGGGGGACGTCCACGAGGCGCTCAACTTCGTGGCCATCCACCGGCTCCCGTTCGTGTTCGTGGTCGAGAACAACGGCTACGCGATCAGCGTGCCCGCCGAGCGGGAGCTGTCGGTCCGCGACGTGGCGGATCGGGCGGCCGGCTACGGCATCCCGGGCACGGTCGTGGACGGGACCGACGTGCTGGCCTGCTACGCGGCCGCCCGGGACGCGGTCGACCGGGCCCGGCGGGGCGACGGGCCGTCGATGATCGAGGCCAAGGTGACGCGCCTCACCGGGCACTCGTCGGACGACCAGCAGACCAAGTACCGCTCCGAGGCGGAGCTCGCGGAGACGCGGGCGCTCGACCCGCTGCCGATCTTCCGCGACCAGCTTCGGGCCGCGGGCGTGCTCGATGAGGTCGCCCAGCTGGAGATCGACGGCGACGTCGCCCTCGCTGTGGAGGACGCGACCGCGTTCGCCGAGGCGGAGCCCGATCCGGACCCGGCCACCGGGGTGGACCACGTGTTCGCGGACCGGTCGTCGAACGAGCCGCCGCCGCCGTGGCACCCGGCGCCGCGGGAAGGGGCGCGCTGATGGCCGTCCGCACGTTCATCGAGGCCATCCGGGAGGGCCTGGCCGAGGAGATGCGCCGCGACCCGGCCGTGATCGTGCTGGGCGAGGACGTGGGCAAGAAGGGCGGGGTGTTCCTGGCCACCGACGGGCTGTGGGCCGAGTTCGGCGACGACCGCGTGATCGACACGCCGCTGACCGAGTCGATGATCGTGGGGACCTCTGTCGGGGCCGCCCTGAACGGGCTGCGGCCCGTCGCCGAGATCCAGTTCGCCGACTTCATCTTCCCGGCCTTCAACCAGATCGTGTCCGAGGCCGCCCGGATGCGCTACCGGACGGTGAGCGGCGCGACCGTGCCGATGGTCATCCGGGCCCCGTTCGGCGGCGGCGTCCACGGTGCGCTGTACCACTCGCAGTCGGTCGAGGCGTTCTTCGCCCACGTGCCCGGCATCAAGACCGTCGTGCCGTCCACGCCATACGACGCCAAGGGGCTGCTCCGGGCCTCGATCCGCGACGAGGACCCGGTCCTGTTCCTCGAGCACAAGAAGATGTACCGGTCGGTGCGCGGCGAGGTCCCCGAGGGCGAGTACACCGTCCCGATCGGGCGGGCGGCCGTTCGCCGGACGGGCCGGCGGCTCACTGTGGTCGCCTACGGGCTGATGGTCCACTACGCGCTCGAGGCCGCGGAGCGGGTGGCCGAGGAGGGGATCGACTGCGAGGTCGTGGACCTGCGGACCCTTCGGCCGCTCGACCGCGAGACGCTGCTGGCGTCGGTGCGCAAGACGGGCAAGTGCCTCGTCGTGTACGAGGACAACCGGTTCGGCGGGTACGGCGCGGAGATCGCGGCCATCGTCGCCGAGGAGGCGTTCGAGTACCTCGACGGGCCGGTCTCGCGGCTGGCCGGGCCGGACACGCCGGCGATGCCCTACAACCACGTGCTCGAGGAGTGGTTCATGCTCAGCCCGGCCAAGATCGCCGACGCGATCCGGCGGCTGGCCGCGTACTGAATGGCCGGCGCCGCGGCCGCGGACCTCGCGGCGGTGGAGGCTCGGCTGCGCGCGCTGCTCGAGCCCTATGCCGGTCGGCTGGAGCCGACGACGATCTACGGCCTGCCGGCCCTGCGGCGGCCGGGCGCCAGGGCGCACGACTGGTTCGCATTCGTCCAGCCCGCCACGAGGCACGTGGCGCTGTTCCTGCTGCCGGTGCGCACCTGGCCGGACCTGCTCGAGGGTTGCTCGACGGACCTGCGCGCCCGGAGGACCGGCGCGGCCACGTTCACCTTCCGGGCCCTGCCCGACACCCTCGCGGCCGAGGTGGCGGCGCTGCTGGCGCGCGCGTTCGAGCGGTACGCCGGGAGTTGAGTCCGCCCCCGCGCGGCGCCGCGCAGCGGCCGGTCCAGGGGTCGCCGCACGCTCAGCCGAGCGGCCCGCCACGAGCCTGGTTCCGCGGGGGCGAGCCCGACCGGCTCCCATTCGATGCTGTCGGGAGGGCCCCCGATGCCGCGCACGGCGCCTCCGTCTGGAATGGCAGGGTCCGGAAGCCCACCGCAGCGTGTCGCTGCCGTTCGTGTCGGGGCGTGCCGTCGCCCGACCGTTCGCGGCCGGCGTGGGGACAGGACGGCGGCACGCTGGCGCGCGATGCGCGACACTAGGCCTGCCCAAGCACGCCCGCGTCCCCGCAGGCGATCAACCGGAGGAACCGCCCAGTGGCCAAGGTGACGATGCCCCAACTCGGCGAGAGTGTCGCGGAGGGCACCATCGGGCGCTGGCTCAAGCAGCCCGGCGATGCCGTCGCCAAGTACGAGCCGCTGCTCGAGGTCATCACCGACAAGGTCAATGCCGAGGTCCCGTCGCCGTTCGCGGGCGTCCTGCGCGAGATCCTCGCGCCCGAGGGCGCGGTCGTGCCCAACAACGCCGAGATCGCGATCATCGACACCGCCGACGACGCGGCCGCGCCTGACGCGGGGCCGGTGAGCGTCTTTGCGCCGGCCGCCGCCCCGGTCGCCCCGGCAGCGCCCTCGACGGGCGAGACGGCCACCTTCCCCGCCCGGGCCGAGGCTCCGGCCGGCACCCTCGCCCCCGCGAGCGCGGCGCCGAGCACGATGGTCGTCAGCGCACCCGCGGCTGCGGTCTCCGAAGTGGGCGACCCGAACGCGCGGATGACCCCCGCGGTGCGCCGGCTGCTCCGGGAGCACGGACTCGAGCCGTCCCAGGTGCAGGGCACGGGAGGCGGCGGCCGGATCACCCGCGAGGACGTCCTGGCCATGGTCGAGGCGATCCGGACCGGGGCGGCCGCCGCGCCCGCAGCGCCCGCCCCGAGCCCTGCTCTCACGCCCGCCCCGAGCCCGGCCCCCGTCGCGCCGGCGCCGGCGCGTCCGGCCGCTGCCCCCGCCGGGGCCGCGTTCACGTTCCCCCCCGGCGCGGACGAGGTCCTCGTCCCGATGGGCCAGATGCGCAAGGGGATCGCGGCCCAGATGACGCGCGCCCTCGCGGCGCCCCACGCCTACCTGCAGGTCGAGGTGGACGTGACGCGCCTGGTCGCGCTGCGCGACCGGCTCAAGGGCGCCTACCAGGCCAAGGAGGGGATCGGCCTGTCCTACGTGCCGTTCGTGGTCAAGGCGAGCACCGAGGCCCTCAAGCGCAACCCGACCTTCAACGCCCACTGGACGGACCAGGGGCTGCTCGCCAAGCGCCGGGTCAACATCGGCGTGGCGGTCGCCATGGACGACGGGCTGATCGTGCCGGTCGTCCGCGACGCCGACCAGCTCTCGATCCACGGCCTCAACACCGCCATCGCCGACCTCGCCGCCCGCGCCCGCGCGGGCCGGCTGCGCCTCGACGACTTCGGCGGCGGCACGTTCACCGTGGACAACACCGGCTACCTCGGCACCAACCTCGTGATGCCCATCCTCAACGTCCCCGAGGTCGGCATCGTGACCATGGAGGCGATCACCAAGCGCCCCGTGGTCGTGAGCACGCCCGAGGGCGACGTGATCGCCATCCGGCCCGTCATGAACATGGTCCTGGGGATCGACCACCGCGCCAACGACGGCGCCGCCGGCGCGGCGCTGCTGCGCGACATCAAAGCCTGGCTCGAGGGCGTCGGCCCCGAGACCGCCATCTACTAGGAATGAACCGAGAGCTGCCCGTCCTGCCCGCCGACCCCTCCGCCCACGGCCGCTCGCCCGTGCTGCCGCCCACCATCGCGATGGGCGGGGGCGTCGAGCCGGCGGCGGCACTCCGGGGGCCTGCCGAGGCCTCCTCGACTGCCTCGGTTGCGGCAGCCCCGCGCCGCCACCCGGACTGGATCCGCGCCCGGATGCCGGCGGGCGACACCTACCAGGACCTGCGCCGGCGCCTCAGCGGCCTGCGCCTCAACACCGTGTGCCAGGAGGCCATGTGCCCCAACCTCGGCGAGTGCTGGGACCAGCGCACGGCGACGGTGATGATCCTGGGCGACGTGTGCACCCGCGCCTGCGGGTTCTGCGCGGTCAAGACGGGCCGCCCCACCTGGTTCGACGACGACGAGCCGCGCCGGGTCGCGGAGGCCGTCGCCTACATGGACCTCGAGCACGTCGTGGTGACCAGCGTCGCGCGCGACGACCTGCCCGACGGCGGCGCCGGGGCCTTCGCCGCCACGATCCGGGAGATCCGCGCCCGGAGCCCGCTCATGGGCGTTGAGGTCCTCATCCCGGACTTCAACGGCGAGGAGGCGCCCCTGCGCGAGGTGATGCTCGCCGGCCCGGACATCCTCAACCACAACCTCGAGACCGTGCGCCGGCTCCAGAAGCCAGTCCGCAAGCGGGCCCGCTGGGACCGCACGCTCTCGGTGCTCGAGCGCGCCAAGGCCTACGCCGGGGAGTACGGTCGCGCGGTGCACACCAAGTCGAGCCTGATGGTCGGCCTGGGCGAGACCCGGGAGGAGCTGACCGAGGCGTTCGAGGCGCTGCGCGCGGTGGACTGCGACATCCTGACCGTCGGCCAGTACCTCCGGCCGACCGCGCAGCACCTGCCCGTGGAGCGCTACTACCACCCCGACGAGTTCGCGGAGATGCGCGAGGAGGCCCTCGCGATGGGCTTCAAGCACGTCGAGTCGGGGCCGCTGGTGCGCTCCTCCTATCACGCTCGCGACCAGGTTCCCGACGCCGAGGCACGCGCGGCGCGCCGCCGGGCCGTCATCGACGCGGACGGGCGTGTGGTGCCCGCGGGCGCCTGAGGGGCGGGGATCGCAGACCGGCTATCCTTCGTCCATGGCGTCGTCCCTCTCCCGCAAGATCCCCCTCGCCGAGCTCCACTGCCACCTCGGCGCCGCCGTCACCCCGGCCATCATGTGGTCGATCGCGCACGCCCAGGGCATCAAGCTGCCCACCCGGGACTACTGGGAGTTCCGCGACCTGATCACCGTCCACCCCAGGCGGTCCAAGAGCTTCGACGGCTACCTGCAGCTGTTCCACTGGACCGAGCTGATCCAGTCGAGCCCGATCGCCGTCGAGCGCGCCGTGTACGAGGTGGTGGGCGGCGCCTACCGCAAGAACAACATCACCACCATGGAGCTCCGCTTCAACCCCATGAAGCGGAACCGGGGCGGCGAGCAGGACCTCGACCACATCATCGCCGCCGCGGTCCGGGGCATGGACCGGGCGACGCTCGAGTATCCGGTCAAGCCGGGCCTGATCTTCTGCCTCGACCGGGCGTTCCCGTACGAGCTCAACGAGATCCTCGCGGAGAAGGCGATCGCCTGGCGCGACCGGGGCGTGGTGGGCGTGGACGTGGCCGGGCCCGAATCGGCGACCTTCAGGGTTGCCGACTACCGGCGGCTGTTCCGGCGGGCGCGCCAGTACGGCCTCGGGATCACGTTCCACACGGGCGAGTCGGGGCCGGTGGAGGAGGTCGCCCGGGTGGTCGAGCTCATCGAGCCCGACCGGATCGGCCACGGCGTGAAGGCGGCCTACGACCCGCACGTGATGGGCATGCTCCGCGAGCGGGGGATCGTGCTCGAGATCTGCCCCACGTCCAACCTCAACACGGGCGTGGTCTCGGGCTGGGAGGAGTTCCGCTGGATCTTCGACCAGTTCCGCCGCAACGGGGTGCGCTACACGATCAGCACCGACGGCCCGGAGATGAACCGGACCTACATCCGGGACGAGCTCGCGTCGCTGGGCCGCCTGGGCATCCTCTCGCTCGAGGAGCAGGAGCAGGCCGCGGTCACCTCGCTGGCGGCGTCGTTCGTGCCCAACGTCTCGGACGTGCCGCGCCCGAAGCGCGAGCCGGCGCCCCGGGAGGTCGTGGAGCGCGAGGAGGCCTGACCGGGCCGACGCGGCGACGCCCCGCCGACCGGGGGTGACCCGCCTACCGCTCCGGGTTGGCGATCCGGTAGGTGCAGCAGCGGTCGCCGTCCAGGATGTGGCACTCGCGCTCGACGCCCGGGCCGAGGAGGTCGCGGAACATCGCGAGCTCGGCCCGGCAGGCGGCCCCGTTCGCCACCGCGATGTCGTGCACGGCGCAGTTGTGCTGGACCAGCCGGATCGCGCCGTCGGAGACCTCCGCCTCCGCCAGGTAGCCAAGGCCGTCCTGCAGCCGGGCCAGCTCGCGCACCCGGTCCGCCAGCGGGGCGTCGGCGGGCAGCGCGGCCGCGAGGCCCTCGCGCAGGGCGTTCCCCGCCTGGCGGCTCCGGGCGGCCATGACGTCCTCCAGCAGCGTGTCGCCCCCGAGCTCGAGGATGGCGCTGATCAGCCCGGTCGCGAGGCCCTCGTAGTTGGTCGGGAACAGGTCCTGAGCGTCGCCGGTGACGTCGTAGAGGTGGCGCGGGCGGCCCACGCCGTGGCGCACGGAGGTGCGACTGACCAGCCCGGCGCCCTCGAGTGCGCGCAGCTGCTGGGCGACGCCGCTGCGAGACGCGCCGATAGCCCTGGCGATCGCGTCGGGCGAGGCCGGGCCGTTCCGCCGGAGGTGCACCAGGATGGCGCGGCGGAGCGCGGGCTCGGGCGTGCTGGTCTGGGGCGCTGACATGCCGCGCCGAGGCTAGCAGGAACCGCCGCTGGGCGTTCTGGGCTGTCCCTGCTCAGTGAAACTGTCAGGGCCAACTGCTCAGTGATTTTGTCAGTCTCGCCCCATGAGGGAGACACTGACGTTGAACGCCAAGGAGCAGCAGCGCAGCGAGGTCGTGAGCCGCTGGCTGGCCGGGATCGTCACGACAGGGGAGGCCGTGCTGCTGCTCGGCTGCAGCGAGCGGACGGCCTGGCGCCTGCGGGCGGCCATGGTGCGCGAGGGCGCCGCGGGTCTCGCCCATGGCAACCGGGGCCGGAGCTCGCCGCGCCGGCTGCCCGGGGAGGCCGCCGACCGGATCGTCGCCCTGGCGACGATCGAGTACCGTGGGTTCAACGACACGCACCTCGCCGAGGCGCTTGCCGAGGAGGGGGTCGTGATCAGCCGGTCCGCGCTGCGCCGCCTGCTGCGCTCGCGCGGGATCGCCTCGCCGAGGCGGCGGCGGGCGCCCCGGTACCGGAGCCGCCGGGAGCGGATGGCCCAGGCGGGGCTCATGGTCCAGGTCGACGGCAGCCGGCACGACTGGCTCGAGGGCCGGGGGCCGTGGCTCACCCTGGTGGGCGGCATCGACGATGCGACCGGGGTGATCACGGGCGCCGTGTTCCGCGAGGCCGAGGACGGGGTCGGGTACCTCCTGGTGCTGCGCCAGACGGCCCGCCGGTACGGGCTGCCGGCCTCGATCTACCGCGACGGCTCGTCCGTGTTCGCCCCCTCCCGTCCCGCCGCCGGGCAGCGCGACGAGGCGACCCAGGTCGGCCGGGCCCTCGCCGAGCTCGGGATCACGAGCATCCCGGCAGGCTCGGCCCAGGCCAAGGGCCGGATCGAGCGCGCCTGGGGCACGTTCCAGGACCGCCTGGTGTCCGAGCTGCGGCAGCGGGGGGTCACCGACCTCGCCGGCGCCAACGCGGTGCTCGACGCCTTCGTCCCGCGCTTCAACCGCCGCTTCGCGGTGCCCGCGGCCAACCCGGCGCCGGCCTGGCGCCCGGTGCCGGCCGGCCTCGACCTCGCCCACGTGCTCGCCTTCCGCTGGCGCCGCGCGGTCGGGTCCGACAGCTGCGTCCGGCTCGACGGGATGGTGCTCCAGCTGCCGCCGGGACCGGGCGGCCGGTCCCTCGCCGGGAGCCGGGTGGAGGTCGAGCTGCGGCTCGACGGCCGCCTGCTCGTGCTCGCGCAGGGCCGCCTGCTCGCCGCCGTCGCGGCGCCCCCGGAGCCCCAGCGGCTGCGCGAGGTCCAGGCCCTCCAGCCCGGCGGACCGGTGCCCGAGCCGACCAGCCGGAACGTGGGCTATCGTCCCGCAGCAGACCATCCATGGCGGCGCCCCGCCCTCGCTCCGCGCGAACGGCGACTGACAGATTCACTGAGCAGGTGAACTGACAGAATCGCTGAGCGTCAACA
>JAJYDP010000448.1 GCA_021777365.1 Chloroflexota bacterium
CGGCGCCGAGCGCCCGGAACGCGCCGAGCGCGAACAGGACGGGCTCGATCCCGCACATGCCACAGGCGAGACCCGGGATCCTCGACCACCGGAGGTCTGCCTCGCGGCGTGCCAGCTCCTCGCCGTCGAGGGCGAGCAGCGGCGGCAGGAGCGTCCGGGTCACCGCCTCGGCCTCGGCGGCCGGCGGGTAGTGCGCGAAGTCCGAGCTGGCGACGAGCGTGACGTCGACCCCGCTCTCCCGGAGCTGCGCGAGGAGTCCGCCGAGCCCGGCGCCGGCCGCGAGGCAGGCCGCGGTCGACTCGAACGAGATGAGGATCGGCACGATCGAGGCCGCCGGGCACACGCGGGAGATGAACGGCAGCTGCACCTCCAGCGAGTGCTCCCGCCGGTGGGCGGACGGCGATGCGGTGAAGGGATCTCCGAGCGCGAGGATCCGGCCCGCCAGTTCGGCGTCCACGGACACGTCGCCGAGCGGCGTCCGCCACCCCCCGTCCGGCCACAGGGCGGCGCCCGCGAGACCCGCGACGTAGTGGTTTGTCCCGGCAAGGACGATGGTGCTCGGGGGCTGGGCTCGAAGGGTGGCCCACGCCGCGGCCGCGGTGGGCCCGGAGTAGACGAGCCCGGCATGGGGCACCACCAGGCCGTTCGGGCGGGGCGGCGTCGCGCGCGGCCGGCCCGGAGCGGCGATCCTGGCGGCTGCCGCTTCGAGCTGCTCGTCCACCAGCGCTCGGAGCGCCCCGGGCGAGGCCGGATAGAACGTGCCGGCGTGGGCAGCGGGTCGGACCTGGCCGGCGCTCACGTCATGCCGCCGTGTCGAGGCCGATCCCGGCCAGCGTCGCGCCGCAGTCGGGGCACGCGCCGTCCCGCAGCGTGACCCGGGCGATCCGGTAGCCGCTGCGGCGGATCAGCACCCGCCCGCAGCCCGTGCACCGGGTGTCCGTGTCGTCCTCGCCCGGTACGTTGCCCACGTACACGTGCTGCAGGCCGGAACGCCGGCCGAGCTCTGCCGTCCGCCGGAGCGTGGCGACCGGCGTGACCGGCCCGTCGGCCATCCGGTAGGCGGGGTAGAAGCGGCTGAGGTGCCAGGGAGTCTGGGGCCCCAGCTCCCGTGCGATCCATTCGGCCGCCTCCGCGAGCTCGGCGGGGTCATCGTTCTCCCCCGGGATCACCAGGGTGGTGACCTCGACCCAGATCCCGAGCCGGCGCATCGCGACCAGCGTCTCCTTGACCGGCTCCAGGCGCGCTCCGCAGATGCGGCGATAGAAGCGGTCGTTGAACGCCTTCAGATCGACGTTCGCGGCGTCCAGCACCGGAGCCAGCAGCTCCAGCGTCTCTGGCGTCTCGTACCCGTTCGTGACGAAGAGGTTCGCCAGCCCGGCCGCTCGGGCCAGCCGCGCGGTGTCGAGCGCGTACTCGAGGAAGACGGTCGGCTCCACGTAGGTGTAGGCGATCGAGCGGGCGCCGGCGGCCAGCGCCTCCCGGACGATCTGGTCGGGCGGGAGCGTTCGCGTCGGCAGCCGGAATCCCTCGCGTGGCGCCTGGGAGATCTCCCAGTTCTGGCAGTAGCGGCAGTGGAAGTTGCAGCCGACGGTGGAGATCGAGTAGGCGTCGGTCCCAGGGAGGACGTGGAAGAACGGCTTCTTCTCGATCGGCTCCACGTGGACCGCCACGGCTTCCCCGTAGACCAGGCTTACCAGCGTCCCGTTGCGGTTCTCCCGGACCTGGCAGATTCCCGACCGGCCTTCGCGGATCACGCAACGGTGGGCGCACGCGTCGCAGCGAATCGTCTGTGCGCCGGTGTGCCCGGAGAGCGGCGCCAGCGGGTCGTCGACGGGCGTGGCCAGCAGCGCCAGCGCGATTCCGCGACCCTGGAGCGCCGGATCCCGCGGCCGGCGCGGGTCGAGCGGTGCTCCGGGCTGCGCGCCCGGCACGGCGGGGGCGTTCGTGTAGGTGTCCTGCTCCTGTGCGCGCAACGGCATGCGCGAAGTATGAGCTGGACCGCACGGGGCGGACACGGCCCACCGGACCGGCGCCCGAGGCCGTCCGGCCCGGCGTTCACCCGAGGGCGAGCGCCGCGATCCCCGCCGCGACCGCGGCCGCGCCGAGCAGGCGCCGGGCCCCGACCTCCTCGTGCAGGAACAGGCCTCCCATCGCCGCCGCCATCACCACGCTCGTCTCGCGCACCGCGGCAACCGATGCTGCAGATGCCAGGCCGAGCGCGGCCAGGACCAGCGAATAGGCCGCGAACATGCCCAGGCCGGCGGCCACCGTCGCAGGTCGGAGCTCCCGCCGGACCGCCTCGCGACCGCGGACCGCGGTGATCGCGACGCCGTACGCGATCGCGGGCCACGCCATCACCAGCTCGTAGTAGGTCAGCGGCCCCGCGTGCGCCACGCCCGCCTTGTCGACGGTGGTGTAGCCCGCGATGCTCCCCGCGATCGCCAGAGTCAGCGCCAGATCGCCCGCCCGGGCGCCACTGCGCAGCCCTCGAACGAGCACGACGCCGGCCGCGACGAGTCCGACGCCGGCGACCTGGGCGGGCGAGTGGGCAGCCCCCAGCGCCAGCACGCCGATGGCCAGCACGATGACCGGGGCGAGGCCCCGTGCCAGCGGATAGACCAGGCTCAGGTCCGCGCGACGGTACGCGGCCGCGAGCAGCGCGAGGTACCCGAGCTCGAGCGCGCCGGACACCACCGCGAACGGAAGGACCGAGGGCATCGCGCGCCACGAGACCAGGACCAGCGGGATCGGCAGCGTGACGGACACGACCGCCGCGATCGCGGTGGCGACCTGTGGGTCGCGGGAACGGGCGACCAGCAGGTTCCAGCTGGCGTGGATCGACGCGGCGCAGAGCGCGAGGCCGAGCGCGAGGGGCGGCATGCGCTCCCCCCCACGTCGCTTATGACGGTTTGGAGAGGATGGCCAGCGCCCGCAGCAGCTGGGTGTCGCCGCTCGCCGCGAGCTGGGCGGCCGTCATGTGTGCCACGTCGGAGGGCGCCAGCGGCGACGCGGTCGACGGGAGCGCGACGACCACGTCGGGCTGGATCCCCTGGTGCCAGATCTGGTGTCCCTTGGGGGTCAGCCACTCCGCCACGCCGATCCGCACCCTCGACCCGTCGCTCAGCTCGTAGGTCTCCAGGACCGTGCCGGTCCCGAACGTCTTCACCCCCACGATCGTGGCGCGACCGTTGTCCTGCAGCGCGCCCGCGAGGATCTCCGCCGCGCTGGCGGTCCCGTCGTCGACGAGCGCGACCATCGGGATGTCGGTGGCCACGCCGCCGGGCTGTGCCTTCGACGTGGTCTCCTGCCCGGCCGCGTTCCGCTGGATGAACACGACCTTGCCGGCGGGCAGGAACTGGGAGGCCGCACCGACCGCCTCCGACACGTAGCCGCCCGGGTCTCCCCGGAGGTCGAGCACGATCGCCGTCGCGCCCGCCTGCTTCGCCGCCTTCAGCGCCGTGGCGAGCTGCGATGCCGCGTTCTGCGCGAACTGCTCGAGGCGGACGTCGGCGACGTGCGAGCCGGGCAGCATCGCCCAGGTCACGTTGGGCACGTTGATCGGGGCCCGGGTCACCGTCACCTCGCGGCTGGTGGAGGCTCCCGGATCGAGGACCTTCACCGTCACCGTGGACCCGGACGGGCCCCGCAACGCGCCGGCCAGGGCGTCGAAGGAGTCGGCCGTCACGTCCTTCCCGTCCACGGCGAGGATGAGGTCGCCGGCCCGCAACCCGGCCTTCTGGGCCGGGCTGCCCTCGAACACGGAGACGATCGCGGGCCCGGCCGTCTTGATGGAGATCTCGACGCCGATCCCCTGGTACTGTCCGGAGAGATCCGACGAGAGCGCGGCGTACTGCTGGGGCGTCAGGAAGTCGCTGTGCCCGGTGTCGCCGAGGGCCTGCACCAGGCCGCGGATTGCCCCGTAGGTCAGCTGCGTGGGATTCAGCGCGGACCGGTCGACGTAGTGCTGTTCGACCAGGTTCCACGCCTCGTACAGCAGGCCGATCTCGCTCCGAGCGTCGGCGGGCGGCGCCGCGCTGAGCGGATTGGCGCTGGAGCCGATCCCGGCCCGACCGTAGCCGACCCCCGCGAGGAACCCCGCGGCGGCCACGATGGCGATCACCAGGAACGCGGCCATGCCGCGCATGGCCCGTCGGGATCGTCCGGACTCGACGGGGCGCCACTCGGGCGGCGGCGCCTGCCAGCCCCACGTCGGTGGAGTCTGCCCCGGTTCCTCGGGTGCAGGCGAATGGTCGTCGCTGGCCGGCACGCCGTCGTCGCTGGCCGGCATGCCCGACATGGAGGCGACCTCGACCTCGGGTCGCGGTTCATCGAGCGGATGCATGCGCACTCAGCCTAGCACCGGGGAGGGCTGGACCCGGCCGGCAACGGCCCTCCGGTCGCCAGCGCGTTTCAGCCGGCCTGCCGCTCGGAAGGTGCCGGCTGGGCTGCAGCCTGGGCAGCCGACGCAGTCGCGGCGCCGGCCGCGCCGGCCGCGCCGGCCGACGTCATCGGGGCCGCGGGAGGGGCCGGTGCCGTCGCGCCGACGACCACCGCCGACCTGGCAACCGTGGACTCGTCGTGCCCGTTGACGGCGTCCTGGAAGCTGCGGATAGCCCTGCCGATCGCCGCGCCGGTCTCCGGCAGCTTGCCCGGACCCAGCACGATCAGCGCGATGCCAAGCACCAGGAGCAGATGCCAGGGTGAGAGGGCGCCCACTACAGTGTTCCTCCGTCGATGGTCGGCGGAGCATACCCCATCCGGCGCGCGGCTCCACCGTCAACATCGCCCGAACGATATCAACCCAGGGTCAAGCTGGGGCGCACCCACGGTTCGGAAT
>JAJYDP010000449.1 GCA_021777365.1 Chloroflexota bacterium
TCGCGGCCAGGAACAGGATCGGAGAGAGCAGCGAGCTCAGGACGGATCCCTGCCAGGTCCGCCGGTAGACCATCAGGTTGTGCTCGAGGACGCGTGTCCCGACGGTCATCGATCCGTCACTCAGTCCACCAGCGACCGGCCGGTGAGCCTGAGGAAGACGTCCTCGAGGCTGCTCCGCCGCACCAGCACGCTCTCCGGGCGGATCCCGCGCGCGTGCACGGCGGCCGCCGCGGCCTCCCCGTCGGCCGCGTACAGCAGCAGGCGGTCCGGCAGTCGCTCGACGCGATCCGCGATCCCGTCGAGCTGCCCGTCGGCGGGTACGTCGCGACCGCCGAAGCGCAGCTCGGCCACCTCCCGGCTGGCATAGCGCTCGATCAGCTCGCGTGGAGAGCCCGCCGCGACGATGCGTGCCTTGTCCATGACCACGAGCCGGTCGCACAGCTGCTCGGCCTCGTCCATGTAGTGGGTCGTCAGCACGAGCGTCACGCCACGCTGCCTGAGCCGGTAGAGGCGGTCCCACAGCAGGTGGCGGGCCTGCGGGTCGAGCCCCGTCGTCGGCTCGTCGAGCAGCAGCAGGTCGGGCTCGTTGATCAGCGCCCGGGCGATCGTCAGGCGCCGCTTCATCCCGCCGGAGAGCGGCTCCACCTCGTCGTCCGCCCGGTCCGACAGCTGGACGAACTCCAGCAGCTCGCCGGCGCGGCGCAGCGCCTCGCGGCGGCTCAGGTCGAAGTACCGGCCGTAGATCAGCAGGTTCTCGCGGACGGTCAGCTCCATGTCGAGCGAATCCGCCTGCGGCACGACGCCGAGACGCGCCCGGATGCGGGCTCCCTCGACGGCCGGATCCATCCCCAGGACCCGCAGGCGGCCGCCGGTCACCGGAGAGACGCAGCCGATCATCCGCATCGTCGAGGTCTTGCCGGCGCCGTTCGGGCCCAGGAAGCCGAACGCCTCTCCCGGCGCAACCTCGAAGTCGACGCCGTCGACCGCGGTGAACGACCCGAAGCGCTTGACGAGGCCGTGCGCCTCGATCAGGGGCGGCACCGCATCACGATCGGCGAGGGCAGCGGAACGCGCCGCCTGGGGAACGGGCATGGGACGCCGATGCTACGCCAGCGGGCGTTGGTCGTGGGACGTCCGCGGGGACCGCGGTTCCGAAGCTCCGGCCCGGAGACGGCCGCCCACGGGCGGCGGAGGCGCTCGGAACCCGTCCCGTCGCGCTTCGTCGCGCACAATGGATCCGTGCGCGACCGATTGCGGCCGATCCGCCCGATGCGTCTGCCGGTGGACCGCCCGGCCCCGGCCCCGGCCTACGCGATTCCCGCCCCGGCCCTCGTGGTCCCGGGCACGCTGCAGAACGGGCTGCTCCGGCTCGCGCTCGGTGCGCTGACCGCGGTCTCCATCATCGTCACCCTGCTGCACCTGCTCGCCGTGTACCCGATCGCGGTCGACATCAGGATCCCCCTCGACGCGGCGGCGCGCTGGATCCACGGCGGCCAGCCGTACCTCGCGTCCAGCTTCGATGTCACGTCGGGCGCCGGGCAGCCGTTCCTGTATCCGCCGTTCGTGCTGCCCGTGCTGGCTCCGTTCGCGTCCCTGCCGCTCGAGCCGGTCGCGGCCGGGTGGGCGGCCGCCTGCCTCGTGGTGGCCACGTGGACGCTGCGGCGCCTCGGGCTGCCGGCCTGGTCGTGGCCGCTCGCGCTCGCCTGGGCGCCCTTCCTCCAGACACTGCTCGGCCTCAACGTGCAGGTGCTCCTCTTCGGCGCGTTCGTCGCGCTGTTCGTCGATCGACCGGGTGGGCGGGCCCCGTCGAGCCCGCCGGTGATCCCGACCGCCCGACCGATGCGCGAGCGCGACGTCGGCACGGGGTCGCGGCCGCCCATGGTGGACGGCATCCTCGGCGTCTTCGTCGCGCTGCTCAAGACCTCGCAGGTCCATCCGTGGGTCTACCTGCTCCGGCGACGTCCGCGCGAGGCGCTCCTCGGCGTCGCGGCGGCGATCGCGCTCGTGCTGGTCACCCTGCCGTTCACCGGGATCGGCGCCTGGTTCGACTGGTTCGCGCAGGCGAGGCGCGCCGCGCAGCCCGGCCTGGCCGTCGGCGGGATCTCGCTGCTGCACTTCCTGCCGTTCCCGCTCGCCGTCGCCGCGGGCGTTGCCACCGTCCTGCTGGTGTTCGCGGTGCCGCGCCGCCACGCGGCGGCGTGGATCGGCCTGCTGACGCTGGTGGGCTCACCGGACCTGCACTACTTCGGACTGCTGTTCGCGCTGCCGGCGATGCTCACGGTGCGGCGCGAGATCGCCCTGGTGGCGGCATTCGCGATCAGCACCTACACGACCCACGGTGCCTGGGCCGGGGTCCTCCTGGTGACCGTTGCGCTGGCCGCCTCGTACCGCCGGCCGGCGCTCCTCGAGCCCGCCGCAGCCTGACCAGCGACCTGGCCGAGCCGCCGCTCGCACTGCCCGGCCGCCGCTCGCATCGCCGGCCGGCGAGAGCCCGCCCGGACGGCAATTTGCCTGCTTGCGCAAGAGATAGAATACGCGTCCGAGATGACGGCGGCGGTCGCGTCCACGGTCGGGTCCAGGCGGAACCTCGTCGCGCTCGCCTGGCACGGCTCGTTCCTGGCCGGGGCGACCGCGCTGGCGCAGCCCACGACGCTGCTTCCCGCCTACGTGGCGGCGCTGGGTGGGTCGCCGGCCCTCGTGGGCCTGACGCTGACCGTGCTGCTGGGCGGCGGGGCGGTACCCGAGCTGCTCTTCTCGCACCGCGTCGAGGGCAGCCCCCTGAAGCGGCCGTTCCTGCTGGTCGCCGTGTTCAGCCGGGCCGCGGCCTGGCTCGTCCTGGGAGCCGCGACCTGGCAGCTTCGCCGGAGCGCCTCGGGCCTGCTGCTCGGGGCCCTGCTGCTCCTGCTCGCGGTCTTCGCGATCGGGGGAAGCCTGGGCAACGTCGCCTACACCGACGTCTACGGCAAGAGCGTCCCGCCCGGCAGCCGCGGCCGTTTCTACGCCGCGCGCCAGTTCGCCGGCAGCGTCGTCGCGCTGGCCGCAACCTTCTGCGCAGGGCTGGTCCTGCAGAGCCACCTCGCCACCCTCGCCGGTTCCTATGCCGTGCTCTTCACGGGCAGCGGCCTGCTCCTCCTCGTGGCCGGCCTCGGGTTCGTCGCCGTGCGCGAGACGCCGAGCCCCCGCCAGTCCCGCCCGCCCCTCGGGACGTACCTCCGGCGGATGGGCACGCTCTGGCGGGCGGACCCCGGGCTCCGGGCGCTCGTGCTCGTCGAGAACCTCGCCTCGCTGCACCTCATGCTCCTGCCCTTCTACGTGGTGCTGGCCGTGGAATGGCTCCACGTCCCGCCCGCGATGGTGGCCGTCTACACCATGGCCCAGATCGTCGGGGGCGCGGTCTCGAACCTGCTGTGGGGCCATCTCAACGACCGCGTCGGCAGCGGCGCGGTCCTCTCCGCCTGCCTGGCGCTGGGCAGCCTCATGCCCGTGCTGGCGCTCGCTCTCGCGGTCTTCGCCCCCGGTGCCTACGCGTTGATCTTCGTCGTCCTCGGCGCGGCAATGAACAGCCGGACGCTCGCCTACAACAACGTGCTGGTGGATCGATCCCCGGTCGAGCTGCGGGCGACGTACACCGCGCTCGTCGGCACGCTCACCGCGCCGACGCTCCTGCTGCCCCTCGCGGGCGGCGCGCTCATCGCGCTGTTCGGGTTTCCGGCCCTCTTCCTGGGCATCGCCGCGGCCCTCGCGATCACGTGGGCCGCGCTGGGGCGCAGCACCGCACTCTTCGCTCCGCCGCTCGGCTGAATCCCACGGCCGAATCCCGGCGGACTCGGACCGCCCCGACCGTGGCGCCTGCGTCCATCGCGTGCCGCGGCCATGCGGAGCCGGACGACGGGCCGGCACGGGCGCCCGCCGGCGGAAGCGCGGCGGAAGGTCGTGTACGCTCCCGCCAGCGAGATGCCCGACGATCCCGCCGCGTCCCACAGCCCCCAGAGCCGGAGTGCGGAGCGCACCACCGAGGGGCCATCCGGGTTCGCCGCGGATGGCTCGACGGACCGGTTCGACCCGCACCGCGTGGCCGCCTTCAGCGACGGCGTGATGGCGATCGCCATCACGCTGCTGATCCTCGACCTCCGGCTCCCGAGCACGATCGCGCGCACGGATGCGGCGCTGCAGGCGCAGCTCCGGGCCCTCGAGGCGCCCTTCGTCGCGTTCGTCCTGAGCTTCGCGGTGATCGCGGTGTGGTGGAACAGCCACCACCGGCTCTTCGCCGTGCTGGTCCGTGGCGATCGCCGGATCCTGGCGCTGAACATGGCGTTCCTGGCCGCGGTGGTCTTCCTGCCGTTCCCGACGTCCGTGCTCGGCCGGTACACGACGCTCCCGACGGCCCTCGTCCTCTATGCCGGGACGAACGTGGTCATCGGCAGCGCCGCCCTCCTCATGTGGTGGCACGCCGAGCGGGCCGGCCTGCTCGCCGGCGACCTCGATCCCGCCGAGCTGCGACGGCTGATGGGTTACGCCGCGACCGCGCCGCTCGTCTTCCTGATCTCGATCCCGATCGCGCTCGTCGACCCCAGCCTCGCGGCCTGGTCATGGAACGGGGTGTGGATCCTGGTGGTCGCACTGCGGATTCGCTGGCGACCCCGGGCCATCCACTGGTAGGCGAGGTCGGGGTCGAACCGACACGCCCCTCACGGGGCACCGGCTCCTAAGGCCGGCGCGTCTGCCATTCCGCCACTCGCCCACGGTTTCACGCTTGCGAAGCGCGCATGCCTCGGTTTCTGGCTTGCGGACAGGGCATGAGACGCGTATAACTCTGGCAGT
>JAJYDP010000450.1 GCA_021777365.1 Chloroflexota bacterium
ACAGCGTGGCATGCTCCACGGGCTGTTCTCGCTGCAGGTGTTCGCCGCGCTGGGGCTCGCGGCACTCACGTACGCGGCGCGATTGGCCGGGACTCGGAAGCCGCGATGGGCCGTGACGTCGGCGCTCGTCGGGGTCCTGGTCCCGGGCGGGCTCGTGGTGTTCGGTCGGGCGCTGTCGCAGGAGGGCGGACTCCGCCCCGTTGCGGGACTCGTCCAGCGGCTGACCATCGGCGTCGGGTGGAGCTGGGTCAGCGCCCTTGCGCTGGCCGCGCGACGCGCCCCGCCAGGGGCTTCCTGACACCGCCACCCGAAGTCCTCGCTTCAGTGGCGTCCGTGCACTGCACGACGCTCGTGGGCTCGGACACGCGCGACGCCGGGCGGGTGGCGGCGCTGCCGATCGATTCCACGGTCTGCCCCGCCTCTGGCGCGTCCGGCGGTTGCCCGGTCTGCCCGTCCAGCCCGTAGAACTCCGCGACCGCCCGGAACCCCGCCTTCGGCTCCCAGGGCATGTCCGGGTAGGTCGTGCCGTGACGGCCGCCCGTCAGGGGCCGCACGAGGCCCGGGCTGGCGGCGTCGAGGTCGTAGCGCGGATCCTCGTCGTAGGGCTTGATCGGGTACACGAACGTGGAGACGAAGGCGCCGTCGACGCCGGCCGCGTCCTGGATCGCGAGCGTCTCGGACAGCTCGCGGGCCTGCAGAGTCTCGTCGCGCGGGATCACGCGCGTGACGCGCGGCCGCACGAACCGACCGACGAGCGGCAGGGCGTGGAGGAGCAGGAAACGCCAATCGGCGTTGTCGCCGAGTGACGTCGCGAGCGCGCCGTCGCCGCCCTCGCAGGACGGGGTGCCGAACTCCGTGATCACGACCGGCTTGCCCGTCGCGAACAGGGGCTCGAGCATCTCGACGTAGCGGTCCTTGATCGGACCGCCGCGGTAGTGGTCGACGCCCACGATGTCGAAGAGGTCCCAGTCGACCGCCTCCCAGATGAGCGAGGCATACGTGAGCGGGCCGTGGTACACGGGGCGCACCGCAGCCGCCGCCCGGCGAAGGAATCCGTTGAGCGGCGCGTTGTGGCCGCCCGCCTTCACGGTCTCCCAGAACGATGGGTGCTTCATCCGCGCCATGAAGTCGCGGCCGGGCATGATCCCCTGCATGAAGATGGTCAGCTCGCCGCCCATGACGAACACGAGCCGGTCCGGGAACTCCGATCGCAGGCGCTCCGCGAGCTGCGCGGCCTGCATCATGTAGGCGATGGTCGCGTCCTGGCCCTTGTCCCAGAGCCCGGGTACGAGCCAGACCTCGAGGCTCTGGTCGAGCGCGTCCCGCGCGGCGATCTCGAGCCGGCCGAGGTCCCGTCCGCTGAGGTGCACCGCGTTGCAGTGGAGGTCGTCGCGGATGATCTGCAGCTCGCGATGGACGACGCGCGGGTCGAAGTCGGGCCGCCAGTTGACGAGCATGACGCTCCCGACGTCGTAGCAGACGCCTCGGCGGTTCATCGCGACTCCGGTGGGAGCGTGTCGTGGTGCTGCATCTCGCCTCGATCCTCGCCCCCGGGGAGCCCCATCGGCGCGTCGCGGCAGGCGGTCACGCGAATGGCACGGCGAAGTCGCAGTCGAGGGCGCTCGACTCGGTGACCGGCTCGCTCCAGAGGTAGGTCATGCGCATGCCGAGATCCTCGGGCTTGATGGCGAGATGTTCGGGACTGAGGCCGTGCTCCTCCGCCCACGCCCGGAGCGCCTCGGACGCGAGCTGCCACTGCGCCCCAGGGTTCCCGCCCGGGCCGGCCGGCAGCGCGGCGTTCGGCAACGTGACGTACGCCTCGCGATGTGCGGGCTCGATCCGCAGGCTCAACTCGGGGTAGTGCGGTGCAAGCGCCTCCGCCCTGTCGGCGGGGACCGGCCTGCAGAACTCGACCGGGCCGTCGCTGTCGGCGCTCACCTCGCCCCAGAAGATGGCGAACATCGCGCCTTCACGCTCCTCCAGCCTGGGCAGCGGTCGCTCGCGCAGGATCGCGATGAGCCCCTGGCCGAGCGCCCACGCCCCCGCTTCGTCGACGTTGCGCCTCAGGCAGAGCAGGCTCCGCTCGGGCAACTCCCGGGTGCTGACCTCGTACATGTCGGACCTTGTTCCACGCAGGCGGTTGACGAGGTACCCGACGAGCTCGCGGCGTGCGTCGTGCACGGACTCGACCTCCCGCCAGTGGGCCGCGATCCGATCTGCGGCGTCGATGGGATCGCATGCGAGCAGCTCCCTGATCTCGGCAAGCGGCAGGTCGAGCTGACGCAGCATGGCCACGAGACGCGCCTGCTCGAGCTGTGCCTCGTCGTAGTAGCGATAGCCCGAGGCGCGGTCGACGCGCGCGGGCACCAGCACTCCCATCTCGTCGTACAGACGAAGCGCCTTGACGGACAGTCGCGAGCGCCGCGCGAACTCGCCGATGCCGACTTCTTCCAACGCCTCACTCGCGCTCGTCGTCGGGCCGGACGGACCGACTGCCCGAGTGTGGGGCCTCCCCCGGGGGGAGAGTCAAGCCCGCTCTCGGCGCCCGACCATGACGGCACGGGCCCTCGACACGCCCGGACGTGGCTGGGAGCGGGCGGACGTGGCCGCGGGCAGGATCGGCGCCGGTTCCTGCACCTGGCCTCAAGCGCATGCGTACCACGCGAGCGGGTCGCGCGCTTTGCTTCGTGTGCCCCCGAGTCCGTCCGGGTGCGCTTGGTCATGCCAATCAGCCATCGTGGGCGGATCGGAGCAGGCGTCAAGTCCCGTGCCCAGCGCAGTGGTTGGGCGCGGTTCCGATCCGGATCAGGACTGCCGGTGATCGAGCCGTGTTCATCGCGTGGTGCACCTCGACCACGTCCTCGAGGCGGCCTGATTCATGAGCGAGGCATCGAGCCGGAGACCAGCAGGGCGGGCGTCCGATCCCAGGGTGGCTGCTGACGCTCAACGCGCTCCGGCAGCTGCTGGCTGCGGCATGAGGCCGACCTGCGCCAGGAAGTCCGTCAGATCCCAGTAGTCGTGGTTCTCGACAATCAAGCCGCCCTCAAGGCGCCCCACGGACACGCCCTGGACCTCGGACTCCCTTCCGGCGGCGGGCAATCGCTCCGAGGATCCGTCGTGAGTGCCCCGCATGACCCACTCAACCGCATAGTGGGCTGGCGTCTCGAACGCGTCCGTGACCTGCAACGTGCTATCCGACGAGAACGTCCTCTTGGAGGCGGCAAAGAAGCCGGTGATCTCCGCCAGGCCCTTGACGCGGACGTGAAGCGCCCGATCCTGTAGACACGTTCCGCCGCCATGAAGTTGCCGATCGCAGTACCACGCGAGCGTGTCCAGCGGCGTGACCTGCAGCTCGCCGGTGCCGTCCGTCGCGTCCGACGAGTATCGGTGCTCGGGCTTGCCGCGATCGCCTCCGGGCGTCACGGCAGGGGCGTCTTCGTACCGCAACGGAGTCGAGCGCCTGGGCAGGGGATACCCGGGCGGCGCCGGCATTCGGCGGTGAACGTGCCGGCAGGTGCGCGCCGGGGTCCCGGGCGGTGGTGCGCTTGGCGGCCAGCGTCAGTCCTTCGGCTCCGCGGTACCCGTCGGTTTGGCCCTTGGCCGAGGACCCGGGGCCGCCTGAGAGTCGATCCACGGTCGATGGTGCGTCGCTCACGGTTGTCCGGCGCCGCCCCACGACCCCGCTGGAGAGTGACATGCGGACCCAGACGGCCGAGGGATCAGTCGAGTCGGTGGCGGCGCCGCAGGCGTTGCCCCACCGCGGCCGCGCGGAGCTGATCCGCACCCACCCGGTCGCCGCCTACTTCATCCTCGCCTACGGGGCGTCGTGGCTGCTCCTGGCGCTGCTGTACGGTCTCCTCCGGCTGCCGGCCGCGCTCGTGATCCTGCTCCAGACAGCCGGGCCGACCGTGGCCGCGCTCATGGTGGCCGGTGCCACGGGTGGACGGACTGCCATCGGCGAGCTCGTGTCCCGCGTCCGCATCTGGCGCGTCGGCGTCCGCTGGTACGCCCTCGCGGTCGTCGGCCTGCCGGTCGCATGCATCGTGGTCTCGCTCGTCGTGCCGGGTGGGGTGGATGCCTTCCGCGCGGCCTCGCTGGGCCAGATCCCGGTCATGTTCCTCGTCTATCTCATCGTCGGCTGGCTCAGCGGCCCGCTCTTCGAGGAGCCCGGCTGGCGAGGCTTTGCCCTGCCCCGGATGCAGGCTCGGATGGGGCCGCTCTACGCGACGCTCGCCCTGGGAGTCCTCTGGGCCGCGTGGCACGTCCCGCAGTTCGTGATCCCCGAGTGGGCGGACCAGAACGGCGGATCGGACGCGGTGACCGTTGTGCTGTTCCTCGTCATGGTCGTGGCCATCGCGCCCCTGCTGACGTGGGTGTTCAACCACACGAAGGGCAGCCTGCTGCTCGCGATGCTCACCCATTCGAGCATCAACGCCTCGCTCTCCATGCTCCCGACAGGCTCGACGCCGATTCTGGTCATCGGCGCGATCACCTTTGGCGTGATCGCCCTCGTCCTGATCGCGGCGACTCGCGGCCGGCTGGGATTCGAGGCGGCCGCGTCGTCGACCGATCCGGGCGTGCTCGCGACAGCATCGCCGCCGGCCTGAGCGAGCCCGCCTCGTCCTGCAACGAGGCGCAGGGCCCGGTCGCCCGCCGGCGCCATTGCGTACCAACGGGAGCGGATCGATGCGAACGACGGACAATGCCGCCATGGGCAGCAGGCACGATGCGTGGACACGGCGACTCCTGGCGTGCGGCGCCGTCGGTGGCCCGCTCTTCGTCGCCGTGTTCACGCTCGAGGGGGCGCGCCGCAAAGG
>JAJYDP010000451.1 GCA_021777365.1 Chloroflexota bacterium
ACCGCGCCGCACGGGCCGAGCAACTCTTCGAGGTCCGACTCCGGGCGGCCCTGTCCGAGGCGATCCACGGGATACCGACGGACGCCACGCTCGAGCAGAGCGCGGACACGATCTGCCGGCAGCTGGCCACCCTGCCCGGGATCGACTTCACCGGAGTCGGCGCGTTCGTGGGCGAGGAGGAGCTCGTGATCCTGGCGAGCCATGTGCCCGCCGGGGCGCCCCCTCGAGCGGGACGCCGGCTTCCCGCCGTCACCGCGCGGTATCTCCACGAGCGAGCCACGCACGGCCCATGGGCGCAGTTCGTCCGCGAGATTGTCGGGGCCGGCGAGTGGAGCCGGGAGTTGCGCGAGATAGGGATGGTGGGCATCGCCGCCGGACCCATCGCCCACGGCGGGCACGTGGAAGGGATGCTCGTCATCGGCACTCGTGACCGGCAGTTCGCCCGCACCCTGGTCGGGAAGATGCCCGCCGTGGTGGCGTTCGGCGCCGCGTCGAGCGCGCTGCTCGCCGAGCGGCTGCATGCCCGGCGCGAGGAGGCCGAACGGCGCCGGGACATCGAACAGGTGGTCGCGAACCAGGCCTTCCACCCGGTCTTCCAGCCCATCGTCGATCTCGGTTCGCGGGAGTCGGTCGGCTACGAGGCGCTCACCCGCTTCGCATCGGGCCAGCGACCCGACCTGTGCTTTCAGGACGCATGGTCGGTCGGGCTCGGGGTCGATCTCGAGCTCGCCACGCTGCGGGCGGCGATCGAACACGCCGACGGGCTGCCTGCCGGACGCTGGCTCGATCTCAACATCTCGCCGCGACTGTTACTGCACCCGGACCGCGTTCGCGAAGTCCTCCGCGCCCCGGGCCGCCCACTCGTCCTCGAGGTGACCGAGCACGAGCAGGTGGCCGACTACACGGCGCTCAGGGAGGCATTCGCGAGCCTGGGACACGACCTGCGCCTTGCGGTCGACGACGCGGGGGCCGGCGCGGCCAACTTCGGGCACATCGTCGAACTGCGCCCCGACTTCGTGAAGCTCGACATCAACCTCGTGCGTGGCGTCAATGTGAACCTCGGGCGCCAGGCGCTCGTCGTGGCGATGCGCCAGTTCGCGCGCAGCGCCGGTTGCCGCCTGGTCGCCGAGGGGATCGAGAGCGAACTCGAGGCCGCCACGCTCGCGCAGCTCGGCGTGGAGTTCGGCCAGGGCTACCTGTTCGGGCGCCCGGAACCGGCGGGGGCAGCGACCCAGGTCGGCTGACATGCGCGATTCGCAGGCCGACTTGCCGCGCATGATGACCGTCTGCCGCGGTTGGCACTGCGCCATACTCGCCTCCAGCGGGGCGTGATCGGGTGGGTGCGGCCGATCGTACGCGGACCTGATGGGTGCTGGATGACGCTCCCACGCCCGGTAAGCCCCCGTGAAGCCCCGTCGCCTACTCTCGCCTGCTCCCCGGGCAACGCACCGCGCCAGGAGGCGGGGCGGGTCGAGCGGGCGACCCGGGGGCATTGCGCACGGTTCGACCGATGCTCAGCATGAACCTGAACCATGCGAGGTTGGGCTCATGCCAGCCCGGCGCGCGTGACGAAGATGCTGCGCCCCCTCTCCGACGGCGGTGTGTCGCTCACCCCGCGAGTGCTCCGCACGCTCAACGCGACCCTGTTGCTCGCCGGGTGCACCGATGTCCGCCTGGTGACCAGGCGCCCGGGGCGCGGCGATCGCTCGACCACCTGGCGCCGTTGCCACGGGGTCGCGACGGAAGAGGATCGCGCCGCCGCCGAGCGGTTGAGCATCTGGGGTCGCGCGCGCAGGCCGAAGAGGGAGGAGGCGATGGGGACCGCGGATGGCCCGGTGGGGCAATCGAGCGCGTGAGTGGAGCCGCCTCTCGGACTCGAACCGAGGACCTGAGCTTTACGAAAGCCCTGCTCTACCACTGAGCTAAGGCGGCTGGCCCCGAGAGTGTAGCAAGCGGTGCGGTCCGGCGCCCGGACGCTGCTCAGGGAGCACAGACTCAGCCAAGGATGACCCGCACCCGGTGCGTGGCGCCGTCGTCGACGAGTGGGATCGCGGCGCCGCCGCCCGTCAGCGCCTTTCCGTCGAGCTCCGACGAGGCCACCCCGCGACTGACCCCCTGCGGGTTCTCCACGGTGATCTGGTATCTCGCGGAGTGATAGCGGAAGTCGATCCGGTAGCCCGGCCAGGCCCGGGGAATGCAGGGATCGATCAGAAGCGTCGTTCCACGCAGACGGAACCCCAGGATCCACTCGATGCCGGCCTGGTACATCCAACCCGCAGACCCGGTGTACCAGGTCCAGCCGCCGCGTCCGACGTGCGGCGGTTCGGTGTAGACGTCGGCCGCCATGACGTAGGGCTCCACCTTGTAGCGATGGACCCCGGCCCGGGTGCTGGCATGGTTGATGGGGTTGAGGATGGAGAACAGCTCGCCCGCCTTGTCGCCGTCGCCCAGCGCGGCGAAGGCGAGGACCGACCAGATGGCTCCGTGGGTGTACTGGCCGCCGTTCTCCCGGATGCCCGGCAGATACCCCTTGACGTATCCCGGATCGATGTCGGAGTGGTCGAACGGCGGTGTGAACAGCAGGACGAGACCGTCACCGCGTCGGACGAGGTACTCCTCCACGGCGGCCATCGCCCGCTCCGCGTGGGGAGGATTGGCGGCTCCCGACAGGACGCTCCAGGACTGGGCGATCGAGTCGATCCGGCACTCGGCGTTCATGGCGGAGCCGAGCGGAGTGCCATCGTCGAAGAAGGCCCGGCGGTACCAGTCGCCGTCCCAGCCCTCGCGCTCGAGTGCCCGCCGGAGCGCCTTCATGTGGGCACGCCAGCGCTCCGCGCGAGGACGCTCACCGCGGGCCTCCGCGATTGGCGCGAAGGCGGCCATGACCGTGTGCAGGAACCAGCCCAGCCAGACGCTCTCGCCCCGGCCTTCGTGACCCACCCGGTTCATGCCGTCGTTCCAGTCACCCGACCCGATGAGCGGCAGCCCGTGCGCGCCGACCGCGAGGCTCCGGTCGATGGCCGTCGCGCAGTGGTCGAACAGCGACGCCAACTCGGCTGAGCGTTCCGGCTGGAAGTAGGCCTCTGTCTGGTCCGGCCGCAGCGCCGGTCCCTCGAGGTACGGGACGGTCTCGTCGAGGACCGCCGAGTCGCCGGTGACCGCGAGGTACCGACCGACCGCGTACGGCAGCCAGAGGCGATCGTCCGAGATCCGGGTTCGGACGCCCCGACCCGTCGGCGGATGCCACCAGTGCAGGACGTCCCCCTCGGCGAACTGATGTGCTGCGGCCCTCAGGAGATGTTCCCGGGCGAGCTCGCGCCTCGGGGTCACCAGGGCCATGACGTCCTGGAGCTGGTCGCGGAACCCGTAGGCGCCGCCTGCCTGGTAGAACGCCGTCCTCGCCCACAGCCGGCACGCCAGCGTCTGGTAGATGAGCCAGCGATTGAGCATGATGTCCATTGAGCGGTCGGGGGTCAGCACCTGGACAGTGCCCTGGGTGTCGTCCCAGTAGCTCGCCACACCGCGCAGCGTCGCCGTGTGATCGGACGTTCGGGCGCGCCGGATCAGGTCGGCCGCCGCCGTGGCCCCGTCCGCCTCGCCGAGCAGCACGAGCACCTGGGTGCGCGCTCCGCCGGCGAGCTCGAAGCTGGTCTGCAGGGCGGCACACGGATCCATGCCGGCGCCGGCGGTTCCCTGCAGCCGGTGTTCGCGGTCCAGGCCGGCGGGCCGGTCCGGACCGCCATTGCGGCCGAGGAATTCGGTGCGATCGGCCGTCCACGCCGTCTGCCGCCCCCCGAGATCGAGGAAGGCGACCCGGCCGCCGAAGTCGGCATTCCACGGGTTGCTCACGAGGAGCGCCCGGGTCTTCGGCTCGAGTGTCGTCACGATCCCGGGGGCGCTGGCCCCGCGCGACGTGCCCAGGACCCACTCGGCGTAGGCGGTCACGGACAGGCGCCTGGAGCGCCCGGAGCGGTTCTCGACCGTCAGAACCGAGACCTTCAGAGGGTCGTCGAGCGGGACGAACTGGACGAAGTCGAGCTGAATGCCGTCGTGCAGGTGCTCGAACCGGCTGTACCCGGCACCGTGACGGGCGACGTACGTCGATTCGTCGCAGCGGATCGGCTGGGCGGTCGGACCCCATACCTCGCCGCTGTCGTCATCGCGGACGTAGATCGCCTCGCTGACGGGGTCGCTGACGGGGTCGTTGGACCACGGGGTGAGCTGGTTCTCGCGACTGTTCCCGGACCACGTGTAACCCGAGCCGGACTCGGAGACCTGGAAGCCGAACGACGCATTGGCGATCACGTTCAACCACGGCGCCGGGGTGGCTTGGCCCGGGCCGATGATGACCACGTACTCCCGCCCGCCGTCGGCAAAGCCGCCGAGCCCGTTGAAGAACTCCAGCTCCGTACGTGGCGCGGGCGCCTCGCTCGCGGTCTGCCTCGAAGCGGGCGGCGCCGCGGGCGGAGCGAGCCTCTCGGGACGCTCGAGGCGGATGACCTGATCGGCAAGGCTGCCCCGGCGGCTCAGCAGGACGGCCCGGGCGGCTGCCTGGAGGAGCGTGCGGTCCTCCGTGGCGAGCTGATCCCCACGCAGGATGTACACCCCGCCGTGGCTCGGATGGCCCTCCTGGACGAGGGTGGACTGGCTCATTCGGACGAGCGTCTCGAGCGAATCCTGCAGGTCCTGGGCGTAGGTGGCGGCATGCTCGTTGAGGATCACGAGGTCGACGTCGAGGAGCTTCAGTCGCCAGTACTCGTGCGCGCGGAGCAGCTGCCGAACGATGTCGAGATCCTCGACTT
>JAJYDP010000452.1 GCA_021777365.1 Chloroflexota bacterium
TTCTGCCCGGCCAGCGTCACCAGCTCCTTCCGGTACGCGGCGATCGCCAGCGGGATCCGGTGCGGCGGCTCGAACATGGGCTGGATCGGCGGCAACCCCGGCGTGGCCGAGGGGAGCCGCTCGCCGGCCCAGAGCGTCCGGACCTGGTCCATGGCCGCGCTCACCCGCTCGACCGCCTCGTCGAGCGTGTAGGGGATGCCCATCTGCCGGAGGCGTAGCGGCAGCCCGGTGCCCAGCGCCATCACGATGCGCCCCGGCGCCATCTCGTCGAGCGCGGAACCGGTCATGGCAAGGACCACCGGGTGGCGCGTGTACGGATTGACCGCACCCAGCGCGATCCGGAACCCGTCCGGCGTCTCGTCCGCGCCGAGCTCGGAAGCGATTGCGCTCACGAAGGTGACGGCGTCGCGTTCGAAGTAGCTGTCGTGGACCCACACGGAATCGAGTCCGGCGGCGCGGGCCTGTGTGGTCCACGAGACGACCTCGTCCACCTCGCCGCGGGCGGCGAGCCCGAGGCCGACGGGACGTGCGAGACGATCCATCACCCGTTCCTTCGGTTCGCGTCGTGGGCCCCATGCCCACGGGCTGCATGCTACCGCGCGAGCGCTGCGGGCCCGGGTTTGGTGGCGGGTGATAGGGTGCGCGTTGTGAATGGAGTCGCGGCGCGCCACAGCCGTGTGGTCCTGCTGGCGCTCGCGCTTGCGTTGCTGGTCCGCGCGTTCATGGGACTGGCCGACACCCTGGCCATCGCCCGCAGCGGCGTGATGGCCATCCCGATGCCCGAGACGATCGCCGTGGCGCCCCCGTCGCCGCTGTGGCCCGCCCTGTTCGCCCTGCTGGCCCTGGGCGGCGGGCTTGGTGTGCCGGGCCGCACCCTCCTCGGCTGGGCGCTGGGGGTCGTCGCCTGCGTCGCCTACATGATCTCGGGCATCGCCGACCTCGGGATGCTGCGCCCGGGCGCGCCACTGGGCGACGCGGGCTTCTGGATCTTCTTCGGCGCGAACCTGGTCGTCCCGGCGTTGGTGCTCACCGGGCTCCTGGCGGCCCGGTCGTGGTTCATGCCGAAACCCGCCGCCCCGTCCCACCTCGCGGGTCGTTGGCCGCGATCGAGGCGGCGGCCGTGACCGCGCCGGGGGAGTGGCTGCTGCGGGCCGCGACGCGCGACGACGCGCCCGCTGTCGCGGCGCTCCTGACGGCGGAGGGCTACCCGGCGGGCCCGACCGACATCCTCGAACGGCTCGCCAACTGGGACGACGGACGATCGGCCGTGCTCGTCGCGACGACCCGCAGCGAGGTCGTGGGGTTCGTGGCCGTCCATGTCATGCCGCGCTTCGAGCACGGCGACTGGATCGCGCGGGTGCTCGCGCTCGTCGTGGACGAGGGCGCGCGCGAGCGCGGCGTCGGGCACGAGCTGATGATGGCGGCCGAGGAGCACGCGCGACGGCAGGGGTGCGGGTTCATCGAGGTGACGGCCGGGCGGCACCGGCCCGGCGCGCTCCAGCTCTACGAGTCGGTCGGCTACGAGCAGGGGGTGGCCGTCTACCTGCGCCGGCGCCTCTGATCGCACCCGGTCGATCGCGCCCGGTGCGTGCCGCCGGCGCGAGCGGGTCCGTGGTGAAACCTTCACCTCCTCGCGGCGCGGTCGCAACGTGCGTCTGCCAGACTCGCCGGGCAGTCAGCATGGGAGGCCGGGCATTGGCGCGTTCACGTCGGGGCGGAAGCAGGCGGTCGTTCGAGGCGCGCGGCACCAGCGCGCTGCCGCCCGAGCCCTCGCACGGCGCCGTTCCCCTCACGCCGGGCTCGACGCCCGTGCCGCAGGACCGTGAACCGGTCGCGTCACGTCCAGTCCCGCCGCACCAGCCGGTGCACGGGTCGCGGCAGGGCCAGGCGCCGGGACGAGCCGGCTCGCCGGTGGGATCGGTCGCCGCGTCGGCCCTCCTCCCGCTCCGCCTGTTCGTGGGCTTCACGTTCCTCTACGCGGGCATCGACAAGATCGCGCTCGACCCGAGCTTCCTCGACATGTCGTCGAGGACGAGCATCCTGGTGCAGCTCCAGGGGTACGCCCACGCCTCGCCGCTCGCCCCGCTGATCACGGCGCTCGCCGTCCCGAACGCGTGGCTGATGGGCGTCCTGATCGCGCTGGCGGAGATCGCCGTCGGCCTCGGCGTGCTCTCGGGCATCCTGTTCCGCACCGCCGCCTGGGGCGGCGCGGCGCTGTCGCTGCTGTTCTTCCTCACCGCGTCCTGGAACGTCCACCCCTACTACTTCGGCCAGGATCTTCCCTACGGCCTGGGGTTCGTCACGCTCGCGATCGCAGGTCACGGGAACCTGTACGTGCTCGGGCCGTGGCTGGACCGGCAGTTCTTCCCGGCGAGGCCCGCGGGCCGCCACGCGCCGATCCCCGCGCCGGTGTCGGCGGAGCGCCGGCACCTGCTGCACGCGGGTGTGCTCGGCCTGAGCGCCGTCGTCCTTGCCGTGGTCGCACGGCCGCTGCACGACCTGCTGATTCCGGCATCGGCCGCTGGCCTGAGCACCACCTCCGGCACTGCCGCCGGCACCGGGACATCCGTGCCCGCGGGCGCCGGCTCGGCCTCCGCCTCCTCCGGCCCAGCCGCGCCGTCCGGGAGCACGGCAGCCGGCTCCAGCCCGCTGGCCATCGCGACGACCGCGGCGGTGGCGCAGGCGGGCGCCTTCGGGTTCCAGGTACCGACCGCGATCGGGAACGCCGCGCCGGGTGATCCGGGGGTCGTGGTCTCGCTGGGCAGCGGCAAGTTCGCGGCCTTCGACGCCGTGTGCACCCATGCGGGCTGCACGGTTGGCTTCGATCCGCAGGCGGTCATGCTGGTCTGCCCGTGTCACGGCGCCGAATTCGATCCCCGCAACAACGGCCAGCCGGTCGCCGGCCCCACCAACGTCCCGCTGACCGCGCTGCCGATCTCGATCCAGGGCGGGGAGATCACGCTCCGCGCGTGAGCCCTGGCGGGCCCGTGGGCACCGACGGCGTGCGCCCGTAGACTCTCCCCGATGTCTCCGATCTCGATCCGCCTGCGCAGCGCCACCGCGTCGATGCTCGCGCTACCCTGGCTCCGCCCGCTGCAGGCGTGGCCCGACGAGGGCGTGGTGTTCCGCGACCTGCCGGTGGGGGCCAGCCGCCACGTGGTCCGCTTCGTGGACGTCGACGGGGTCCTGTACGCGCTCAAGGAGATGCCCGTCCCGGTCGCGCGCCGCGAATTCGAGATCCTCCGCGAGCTCGAGCGGCGCGAGTTCCCGGCCGTGCGGGCGCTCGGCCTGGTCGAGCGGGGCGATGACGAGCCGGCGGTGCTCGTCACGGACTATCTCGCCGGCTCGTTCCAGTTCCGCCGCCTGTTCGAACGCCTGCCGCCCGGCGCGCGCAAGCACCGTGATCGCCTCCTCGACGCGATGGCGTGGCTGATCGTGGACCTGCACCGCAACGGCGCGTTCTGGGGCGACTGCTCGCTGGCGAACACCCTGTTCCGTCGGGACGGCCAGACGCTCCAGGCGTTCCTGGTGGACGCCGAGACGAGCGAGATCCACCCGTCGCTCAGCGACGGGCAGCGCGCGTACGACCTGGAGATCCTGGTCGAGAACGTGGCGGGCGACCTGGCCGACATCGGTGCGCAGATCGGGCGGCCGAGCGAGCTCATCGACGAGGACTTCGAGGCGGCGGAGCGCGTGGCGCAGCGCTACCGGACCTTGTGGGACGAGCTGCACCGCGAGGAGACGATCGGCCCGGCCGATCGCTACCGCGTCGAGGCACGCGTCCGGAGGCTGAACGATCTCGGGTTCGCGGTGGACGAGCTCTCGTTCGAGCCCAGCCCGTCGAGCGGGAGACCGGGGGCCGTCGACGGCGACGCCGCCCAGTGTGCCCCGGACGCGACCGGCGACGAAGTCGACGGGCACGCGGGTGGCGATCGCCTGCGCCTGCGCGTCGTGGTGGCGGGCCGCCGCTTCCACGCCGCGGAGCTGCGCCGTCTCACCGGGATGGACGTGGGCGAGGGACAGGCCACCATCCTGCTGAATGACCTGCACGAGTACTGCGGGTTGCTGGAGCGCCGTGAGCACGAACCGGTGTCCGAGCAAATGGCCGCGGAACGCTGGCTGACGGACATCGTGCGGCCGGCGCTCGCGCGACTCGCCTCGCTCACGCTCCCGGTCACCGACCTGGTGCAGGCCTACTGCGACCTGCTCGAGGTGCGCTGGCTCCTCTCGGAGGAGGCGGGCCACGATGTTGGCGACGATGCGGCCATCGACGCGCTGCGCCGCCGCCGGGCCCCGGCCGAGTCGGCGGCCGGAATGCTCGGCGTAGAGGCGCCCACCGCCGTCTACGATGTGTCCGAGTGGGTGTCCCGCCCGCCGGAGGAGGTGACCGTGAACGGTCGGCCAGAGGAGACCGGGTGACCGCCAACGACGACGCCCCCGTCATCGAAGTGGCGGGGCTGCGCAAACGCTACGGCGAAGTCCTCGCCGTGGACGGTGTCTCGTTCGAGGTGCGCCGCGGCGAGATCTTCGGGCTGCTCGGGCCCAACGGCGCCGGAAAGACGACCACCGTCGAGATCCTGGAGGGCCTGCGGAAACCCGACGACGGCACGGTCCGCGTCCTTGGGATCGACGCCGCGCACCAGCCGGCACGGATCAAGGAGCGGATCGGGGTGCAGCTCCAGACGGTCGCGCTGTACCCGTTCCTGACCGTCACCGAGGTGCTGGGGCTGTTCCGCAGCTTCTACGCCCGCAGCCGGCCGACGGAGTGGCTGATCGAGGCCGTCGACCTGGGGGAGCGAC
>JAJYDP010000453.1 GCA_021777365.1 Chloroflexota bacterium
TCCGCGGCGTGCTCGATTGCGACGGTGAGCCAGGCGGAATCGATGGCCCACCCGCCGTCAGGGGATGCCAGCTGCGCGCGCCGTGGCGTCCGTACCAACGCTCGCCGGGCATGCGGAGAGGTGACCGGCATTGGCTCCATGGCCGACCAATCAGGCGCGGGGCCCGGGGACCGAGAGTGCGCCCACTCAACTGTGCATGGAATATCGACCTCGACCGACGGACCGTACCTTGCAGTCGACCTGACGCCTACCCGCCGATCGGGCTACCACACCCACCCATTCGTCCCAGGGACCTCGCCGTGGGCGTGATGAGGCGCTTGCGGCCGTGCCTCGCTGTGCCAGGCGTTCGTGCGGACCGGGTGGCAGCCGCTCATGCGTACAGCCGGGACCGCGTACTCGATCCTCGCCAACGTCGATCCGGCCCCCCGAAGGTCCTGCCCGGTCTTTGACGGAAGCACCGTAATGATTCCAGGGAACCCATCCGTAGTGTGTACTGACGATGTCCGCCACGTCCTCGTTTCGTCCTGCTCCCCGCTCGCGGCTGACGCCGCGGCGCAGCACGATCCCGCGGGCCGGCCGCGCCTCCGCGTACCGGGCTGCCCGTGGGCGCCGCGGGACACCCGGCCATCGGCGGGCCCAGGCCCTGGTCGAGTTCGCGCTGATCCTGCCCGTGTTCCTGCTGCTCGTGCTGGGCACCATCGATGGAGGGCGTCTGTTCTTCACCTACATCGAGGTCAACAACGCGGCCCGCGAGGGCGCCGCCTACGGGGCGGGCAACCCCACCGATACGAGCGGCATCACCGCCCACGCGCAGGAAGAGGCGAACGTGCAGGCGCAGGCGGGCGAACATCCGATCTCGGTCACGGTTGCCTGCGCCGACGCGTCGGGGAACACGCTCCCATGCGCGGACGCCCCCGGCGGGAACGGCCCGGGCAACACCATCACGGTGGCCGTCCACGAGCCGTTCAGCTTCCTGACCCCGCTCATCAACGGGCTCTTCGGCTACCACCTGCAGTTGGGCGGGTCGGCAACCGCCGCAGTGTTCGGGCTGGCCGCCTACGGCGGGGCCTCGCAGCCGCCCGGCTGCTCGCCGCCCTCGCTGGCGAGCTTCATCGCCACCGTCAGCGGCCTGACCGTCACCCTCGACGCCTCCGCCTCGCTTCCCAACAGCGGCGCGTGCGCCATCTCCGGCTACGCCTGGGACATGGGCGACGGGCTCAGTCCCTTCCCGCCGGTGGTCGGCCGCACGACGAGCTACACCTACGCCGCCGCGGGCACCTACGTGGTCACCCTCACGGTGTCGAACTCGGCCGGGTCGGTCAGCGCCACCCAGAGCGTGACGGTGGGCGCCGGCTCGAGCGCCGCGCCATCCGCGTCGCCCAGCCCCTCGGCGTCGCCGTCGCCCAGTCCCTCGCCGACACCGGTGTGCGCCCTGGCGCCCAGCCTCACCGCCAGCTTCACCGGGCAGGGCAACGGCGCGAAGGCCCACGAGATGACGTTCTACGGCGCATACACGGGGCAGCCCGCGCCGGCCTCGTGGAGTTGGAGCTTCGGGGACGGGACCACCGGGACAGGCCAGAATGACGCGAACGACTACGCCGCCGCGGGCACCTACGCGGTCACGCTCACGGTGCTGAACGGGAGCTGCAGCGCAAGCGTCACGACCTCGGTGAGCGTGCCATGAGCCGGGCGTGGCGGCGGGGGGCGACCCCGCTCCAGGGGCAGGCGCTCCTCGAGTTCGCGCTGGTCCTCCCGCTGTTCCTGTGGCTGCTGTTCGGCCTCATCGACCTCGGGCGGCTCGTGTACCAGAACAGCGTGGTCTCCCAGGCGGCCCGCGAGGGTGCCCGCGTGGCGGCCGTGGAGGCGAGCTGGATCGGGTCGTCCGACGCGACCTGCAACACGGTGGGTGGCCCGGTCTGCCCGGCCAGCGCGGCGGCGCTCGGTGCCGACGTGGTGGCGGCGGTGAACCGCATGGTGGCGCCCCTGGGTCCGGTGCCGGGCGCGGACGTGTTCTACAGCTGCGACGCCACCACCCCGCCGGGCGGCAGCTGGACCACCCAGAGCTGCGTCAGCACCACCACGGGCAGCCTCGTCTCGGTCCGCGTCGTCCTGATCTTCACGCCCATCACGCCGGTCATCGGCCAGCTGGTGGGCCACGTCACCACCACGGGCGCCGCCACCATGGCCATCAACTAGGAGACGTCGGGAATGGACCAGCCACGCGCCGCGTCGCGCCGCCAGGCGGGCCAGGTCATCGTCCTCTTCGCCCTCGCCCTGACCGTCCTCCTGCTCGGGGTGGGCCTCGTGATCGACGGAGGCTACGCCCTGGCCCAGCGGCGCGTGGCCCAGAACGCGGCCGACTTCGCGGCCCTCGCCGGGGCGCGCGTGGTGGCCGAGTGGATCAACGGCGACACGGCCGACGGCAGCGACGCGAACGTGGCGGCGGCGATCACGGCCTCGATCGCGGCCACCGGTGGGACCCCGATCGCCTTCGGGGCCCCGAGCGGGCCCCGGTACGTGGCGGGCGACGGCACGCTCAGCGGCTACGTTGGCGCCGGTACGATCCCCGCGGGTACCGTGGGCGTCTCGGTGGGCAGCTCGCGCAGCTGGCGGCCCTTCTTCCTGGGGATGATCGGGGTCACCCGCTGGACCGCGAGCGCCTCGGCCACCGCCCTGGGCGGTTACGCGGCCGGGGGACCATCCGGGGCGGTCTTCCCGGCGGGCATCGCGGAGGCCTTCTTCGTGGGGCGCCAGCCCTGTGCGGGGCCGCTCAGCACGAACCCCGCGAGCCCCTGTGATCCGCAACAACTGACGCCCGGATCGCTCAACGTACCGGGCGGGTTCGGCTGGTTGAAGTTCGGCTGCGCCGGGGACGGCCTCGGGCAGACCGCGCCGGCCAACACGGGGGGCTGCCAGACCAGCGCCACGTTCCTGCAGACCGAGATCGACGCGACCCAGAGCTACGGCTGCTGCACCGCGGTCCGGCTCCCCGGCAGCGCCGATGAGATCGGCAGCCTGCCCGGCAACAAGGCCAGCGCGGACTGCTCCGCCGACATCAACAGCGGCAGCGTGGTGACCGTCGCCGTGTGGGACACGGCCGGCGGGCAGGGCGCCAACGCCTGGTACCACATCGTGGGGTTCACGGGCTTCCAGATCACCGCCTGCGACGGCGGCGCGGGCGTCGCGGGGGTGTGGCGTCAGCCGTTCTGGTTAGGACCCACGACCACGTCTCCCGGCTTCGCAGGCGCGCCGCTGGCGGTTCAGCTGGTGCGCTGAGGCAGCGAGGAGCACCACATCCACGCACCGCCAACGTGGACCAGAGCCTCGCCTGCGCGACGAGCCCATGGCAGGCGCGGATGAGGGCGGGTCCAGGACCGCTGGGACTGCCCGTATCGCGCCGGGGGTCCAGCGATCGGAAGCCGTGGGGACGTTCGATCACCACCGGTCATGGTGGGGGAGGTGCGATTCGAACGCACGACGTGCCGTGTATAAGACGGCTGCTCTAACCGCTGAGCTACTCCCCCGTCGAGCGTGAGCATAGCCCAGCACGGATCGGCCAGGTCGCAGCCATGACCGGCCAGGGCTGGCCACGGTCGGCCGTGCGCGGCCGCCGACGCCCGCGGGTCGCTTACCCCAGGAGTGGGCGGAGCACCTGGAAGACGAGCACCAGCGCAAGGTAGGCGACGGGGAGCGACGCGAGGAAGCCGAGCATGCCGCTCCACACGGTGCGGCGCCGCCGGCCCCCCGAACCCGACGGCAGCGGCACCCACAGGTACGTGGCGACGCTCCCGACCGCAACCACCAGCAGCACGAAGATGGCCACGGCGGGCGTCCGCAGGTCGCCGCCCGGCAGCGATGCGCCGTGGTCGAGCGCGATCTCGTAGACGAGCAGCAGGGCGCCGCCGATCGACGCCACGATCCCGTCTGCGGCCACGGCGCGCCAGACCGGCGTGGGCGCGTTGCGGAGCTGGCGCCACCGGATCTCCAGCCACGACCGCCGACGCGGCGCACGCGACGGAGGCACGGCGGGCGCCGCGTGCCGCGTACCCGGCGTCCCGACCCGGCCGGGGTCGCGATACGGGGCGTTCATTCGCCCAGGATCGTGAACTCGGCCCGGCGTGGGAACGTCTCCGGCGTGTGGCGGGCCACCTCCTCGACCGCGCCCAGGAACCGCTCGAGCTCGGATTCCGAGTTGAACCAGCCGACGCTGGCGCGCAGCGCATCCGTCCCGGGCAACGTCCGGACGGTGGCGAAGACCCGCCGCTGCAGCGCGTCCACCGCCTCCTCGGCCGGCCAGCCAGCGACCCGGAACGTGACCAGCGTCGCCATGCGGGCCCGCGGGGTGAGCACGGTCACGCCGGGCGTGGCCGCGAGCCGGTCCGCGACCGCGGCGGCCAGCCTGGGGCCCCGCTCCTGGATCCACGGCAGCCCGACGTGCATGGCGAGCCAGCCGGCGCTGCGGCCGAAGGCAACCACCGACGGCCGGTGGAACCCGGTCGTGTCGAACCGCCGGGCATCGGCCCACGGGCGGAGAGAAACCGGGGGGTGCCCTCCCGCTGCCGGCGCCTGCCGCGTCGCCGCCTGCCGCGTCGCCGCCTGCCGCGTCGCTCCGTGGGCGGTCGCCTCGTCCGTGGTCCACCAGCCCGCGTACGGCTGGCGCGCCTGCGCGATCGCGCGTGGCGAGACCCACAGCGCGCCCATCCCCTCCGGGCCGAGCAGCCATTTCTGCGCGGGGATCGCGTAGAAGTCGGCCCCGAGCGCCGCCGGATCGACG
>JAJYDP010000454.1 GCA_021777365.1 Chloroflexota bacterium
CCGGGGTTCCCGGACTACGCCGCAGGCTCCTGGGGACCCGAGGAGGCGGACCGGCTCATCGAACGAGACGGCCGGCGGTGGCGGAGGCTCTGATCCGTGGCGGACGATCCGGGCACCCGGCCTGACACAGGCGGTGGAGGAGCCGCCGCCCCGATCCTGCCCGCGGTCCCGGGCGCCCGGCACCACTGGGATGCCCGGGCGAGTTCCGTGGAGGAGATCGAGTCCGAGCTCGCCCGGATCTGGGGCCTTGCCGCGCGCGAGGCCGAGATGGAGGGCATGACCGCGGCGGCGGAGGCCGACGCCTTCCGCGACCCGCGGGTGGCCAGGCGGCTGGGCCGCGCCGGCGACGTGCGCGTCCGCGCCCGCACCTCCGTGCTGACCCTGGTCGTGATCGCCACGCGCCCGGAGACACTCGAGCGCGCCCTCGACGCCATCACCGAGCTGGCGGGCCAGCATCCTTCCCGCGCCATCGTCATGGCACCGGGTGACCCGGACGGACCGCCATCGCTGGATGCCCGGATCAGCCTCGAGTGCAGCGTCCGCCCCACGGGCGTCACCGAGACGTGCGCCGAGCGGATCCTCGTGCAGGCCGGCGGCGAGACCGCGCAGCACCTCGCGGGGATCGTGACGCCGCTGCTGATCCACGACCTCCCGGTGGTGCTCTGGTGGGCAGACGATCCGCCCCTGGGCTCTCGCCAGCTGCGGGAACTGGCGGAGACCAGCGACGGGCTGCTGATCGACTCGGGCGCCTTCCGTGATGACGGCACCGCGCGCCTGTCCGCCCTGGCGGTGCTGATCGCCCGCGGCGAGGTCGCCGTCCACGACGTGGGCTGGATGCGCCTGACCCTCTGGCGCGAGCTGCTCGGCGGCCTGTTCGACCATCCCCTGCTGGCGCCGGAACTACCTTCGCTGCGGAGCGTGCGCCTGGACGTGCTGCGCCCGGGCTCCACCCTCCGCATCTCGAAGGCCGCGTGCTTCGCGGGCTGGCTGGCCGCGGCGCTGCGCCTGGAGGTCGTCCGGCCGCTCGCGCTCAAGCGCAACTCGGAGAGCCTGGTGGGGGCGTGGACCGACGGCCACCGGGAGATCCCGGTCGAGTTCCGCCCCGTCATCGCGGCCGTGCCGGTCGGCGCGCTCGCCAACGGGTCGCTCCAGCGGGTCGAGCTCGAGCTGGGGCGCGGGCGGCGCGTCATCCGCGCCCGCGTGACGCGGCAGGCCGACCACCTCCTGGCCACCGCCGACTGGGACGGCGCCGAGGTCGCCCGCCGGGCCGGCAGGCTCGAGCCGTTCGACGAGGCACCATACGTCGCCGAGGCGCTGGACCAGCTCGGGCACGACCGGATCTTCGAGGAGAGCGTCGCGCGGGCGGCGCGCCTGGTCGGCGGATAGCGACGGCGCCGCCAGCACCAAACGGCCACGGGTCGCGGGCGAGGGCGGCCCAGGGCAGCGGGCAGCGTTTCTCGGCCGGCGCAGACAGGAGGTCATGATGGCAGGACCGCGCATCGTCGTGGTCGCCGACGAGGGAGAGCTCGGGCGCACCAGCGCCGACTACACCTGCAGGTCGCTGGGGCGTGCGATCGCCGAACGCGGGCACGCGCACCTGGCGCTGACCGGCGGGACCACGCCGATCGGCCTCTACCGCGCGCTCGGGACGGCGCCGTTCCGCGCCCGTCTCGACTGGGGCAGCGTCGAGCTCTGGTGGGGCGACGATCGGTTCGTCCCGTTCGACCACCCGGAATCGAACGTGGACCTCGTGCAGGACACACTCCTCGGCGAGACCGCGGGCATCGCGATCCCCGTCCGGAACGTCCACCCGTTCCCGATCCCCGAGGCGGAGGCGGCCGGCGAGGGGCCCGAGTGGTGCGCCGCGCGGTACGCGGAGCAGCTGCTGGCCGGTCTGCCGCTCGACGACCGGGGGCTCCCGGTCTTCGACCTGGTGCTGCTCGGCGTCGGGCCGGACGGGCACTTCCTGTCGTGCTTCCCGGGGAGCCCGCTGGTGGATGCGCCGGCCCCGCCCATCTGCGCGGGCGTGCCGGCCCCCACGACGGCGAAGCCGCACATCCCGCGCGTGACGTGCTCGCCGCGGCTCACCGAGAACGCGCGGGACGTCCTCGTGATGGGGGCCGGCGCGGCGAAGGCGCCGATCCTGGCGGCCGTACTGGCGGGTCCGCGCGACCCGCACCGGTACCCGTCACAGCTCGCCGTGCGCGAGGGAGCGACGTGGATGCTGGACTCGTCCGCGGCCGCGGGCCTGCCGGAGACGATGCGGGGCCCGAGCGACTGACCGGGGATCAGGCGGCAGTGTCACTGCACGGCCGGGGATCAGGCGGCACCCGCCCCCGCCAGCCGGGGCGCGACGGCAGACCACGCCAGGGAGACCACCCAGGCCAACGCGAGCCCGATGATCGCCGCGCCGACGATGTCGTCCAGCCAGTGCACGCCCGCCACCACGCGGGCGATACCCACGGCCGCCACGATCAGCGCGGTCAGGACCCTGGTCCGGCTCCCTACTCGCGCGGCGAGCATCGCCATGCCCCCGCTCACGTGGTCGCTCGGGAAGCTCGCATCGGCGGCGTGCGGGAAGAGCGGCGCCTGCCCGAGCAGTACGAACGGCCGGGTCTCGGGGAGCAGGAGGCCCGCCACGTGAGCGATCCCCAGCGCGATCGCCACGGCCGCGATGCCGGGCGCGATGCGGAGGGTCGTCGCGATGATGCGGTCGCGCGGCGCGCCCGAGGCGGCCCACAGCGCCCCCAGGCCCACCACGAGGATCGCCAGCACGATGCCGTACTGTGCGATCCCGGCGATCGCGTGGCCGGCCGCCGCCGGCATCGTGACGTCCCAGTGCAGGAACGTGGGCTCGATGGCGCGGCTGACGGGGTCGGGCATGGTGCTCCTCCTGCAGGACGGGGAACGCCAGTATCCCGCAGGTGGGTCGCGGGCCGGTGACGATGCGATGAAGTGTTCGCAACAGCTCCCGCCGTCACCGGCCCGCGACAGTGGTCAGCGGCGCCGGGCCGCCGTCGAGAGGACAGTGACGGCCACGATCGAGGCCGCGCCGAGGCCCAGGATCACGAGGAGCAGCGGCAGGACCCCTCCCGGTCCCCCGTTCGGCTGGCCGCCCGTGGCGTCCGTCGGAGGAAGCGTCTGGCTCGGCGACGGCGAAGCGCCGGGCGTGCTCGTGGCCGTGGCCGTGGCCGTGGCCGCCAGCGCGACGTGCCAGACCCCGCCCAGGGCCGCGATGCCCTCGCCGTTGGTCTGACCGGCGGCCGTGTCATGCGCGAAGTAGTAGACGGGGTGCCCGTCGTACGTGACCTGCGTGGTCCCGCCCGAGCGCACGAACGTGCCGAAGGTCCCCGTCGCCCCCGCGGCACCCGTCGCCGTCCCGCCCGGCGCCACCAGCAGCGGCGGCCAGTTCACCAGGCACGGCCCGTTGCAGACCGGCGCGGCGGTCGAGTCGGACGAGAGCGTATAGAGCGCGTGCCCGCTGGGACCGGTCAGGTACGTGCCGAGTGTCGCGCTCGCGGCGACCCCCAGCTGGAGGCTCGACGGCACGGGCATTGCCGTCGGGGAGGCGCTCGGCGCGGGGGAGGCGCTCGGCGCGGGGCTGCCGTAGGAGACGGCATCCACGCCGACCGCGGACCACGCGGCGATGACGATGAGCAGGGACGCGAACAGCCCGGGCAGAGCCAGGCGACGGGTCCACCGGGAGTGGTGCATCGGGCGGGACTCCTCTGACCCTGCGGGCGGCCACACCGGACGTGGCAGCTCCGCCATGGCCGGCATACGCCGGCGTGCCATCGATCGGTTTCACCATCCGGCACGGGCCGGGTACCATCGGCCGCACCATGGAGACTCCCGAACGGCTCGTCTACACGGGCAACGACGAGGCCGACCGACTCCTTGCCCGCGACCCACTGGCCTTGCTGATCGGGTTCACGCTCGACCAGCAGGTGCCGCTGACGAAGGCGTTCATCGGCCCGTACGAGCTGCAGCGGCGGCTGGGAGCGCCGCTGGATGCTGTTCGAATCGCGGCGATGGACCCCGGCGAACTGGCGCGCGCGTTTGCCGAACGTCCCGCGCTCCACCGGTTCCCAGGTGCCATGGCGGCGCGGGTGCAGGCGCTCTGCGCCGCCGTCGCGTCCACCTACGGCGGCAATGCCGCGCGCATCTGGCTGGAGGCGGCGGACGGCCCCGACCTTCGAGCCCGGTTGCTGGGGCTGCCCGGCATTGGCGAGATGAAGGCCGGGACCATCGCGGCGGTGCTCGCCCGGCGCTTCGGCCTGGAACTGCCCGGTCTCGAGGCGGTCCTCCCCGACCACCCCACGCTGGGCGACGTCGACTCCCCGGACGCCCTCGCCGCGTACCAGGCCGGGAAGCGGGCGTACAAGGCGGCGCTGCGGGCGGGCGTGCGCGAGGGCGACGCGGGCCGCGCGGCGATGGGCGCGGCGGACCGGTTCACAGCTCGAACCGGGTCCCGACCGCGTTCGGGATGAAGCCCTCCCCGAAGGTCCCGGCAAGCACGTGCTGCGCCCGCCACCCGGTGCAGCAGGCGGGGACGACGCAGGTCGGCACCATCGCCGGCCGGTCCGCGCAGGCCCCGCTCGGGCGCGTGTCGCCCGGGACCGCGCGCCTCCGACCGCGAACGGCAGGAGGTCGAGCCCGGCCAACCCCTGCCGACCACCGACGCGGCCGCCGCGACCGCCGATGCGCCGCGGCCGTCGTCTTCCCGGCAGCCGGCGCGCCTACCCCAGGGGCTCTCC
>JAJYDP010000455.1:0-3204 GCA_021777365.1 Chloroflexota bacterium
CGCCGAGCGGCCGGACGGCGGCCTCGGTCAACGTGTCGATCGCGGCGGCGAGGCGGTCCAGCGCGAGCCTGAGCGGCTGCTTCCAGCGTCCGTCGATCGCGTCCGGACACTCGGCGCTCCACCGCAGCACCCCGTGATGGCATGACCAGCTGGTCCGCTCCCGGATCGTCATGATCGGGAGGGCAGGGCGGGACGCCTCCGCGAGCAGGTCGCCGAGAGCCCCGACCTCCAGGTGGGGGTCGCTGGCGCCCGTCCCGTACCAGCTCGTGAGCCTCGCGAGGAAGAGTTCCCGGAACCCCTGGTGGTGCCCGTACAGCTCGCCATCGCTCGCGATCAGCGCGAGGGGAGGCGCTCCCGACGGCAGCTGGTGGGCCAGGCGGGGCAGCACCCGTGAGCGGACGAACTCGTCGGCGTTGTTGGTGGCGGCCGGATCGAAGCTCACCGCCGCCGAGAGGTCGCTGTCGTAGAACATCACGATCAGCGAGTGCCCGCCGCCGGCCTCCACGCGGTAGGGACGTCGCGTGTCCAGGTTTCCGTCCGTGCCGGCCTGCCACGGCGCCAGGATCGTGTAGCGGATCCCCTCCTCGGCGCAGACCCGCAGCGTCGCCAGGTCGACGGCCGTCTCGGGGAGCCAGATCCCGGCCGGTTGCCGGCCATACCGCAGTTCGAAGTCGCGGATCCCCCAGCGGATCTCGGTGCGCCGGTCGCGCATCGACGCGAGCGGGAGGATCGAGTGATGCCACGCCTGCGCGATCGCGTTGGACCCGTCGTCCTGCGCGGCGATGGCATCGTGCACGTCCGGCCGTTCGTCCCGCAGCCATGACGCGAGCGTCGGGCCCAGGTCCCACCCGATCCGCCGGAAGTTGCCCCGCAGCGCATTTGGCTCGTAGCACTCGTCGGTCACACGCTCCGTCCAGTTTCGTGCCGGAGCGGCCGTGGGATCGGGCGGGATCCGGCCCGTGAACGGGTCCCGACGATCCGGCTGGTAGAAGTGAGCGTGGACGGCGAGCCGGGCGCGTGTCATCCCGCGGAGTGTCGCACCGCGGGGCCGCCCGCCACCGCGAGCAACCCCGTAACCGGCTGTCGGCGCCGTGCGCGCGGCCTGCCCGCAGGGAGCCGCCGGACGCGGCGGCCGCGACGGTCGAGCGCAATCACGCCCGTGGCGCAGTCTCCTCGGCCAGGTGGTCGCGCGTGCTGGTGACGTCGAAGCGGACCTCGACCTTCCGGCTCTCGCCAGGGGCAAGCGCCAGGGGCCATCGCAGCAGCAGGCAACTGCCCTGGTACTGCCGCTCGAACCCGGCTTCCGAGTTCGAGACCGTCTCCACGGGATACCAGGCGACCTCCGCCGAAGGTTCGAACGTCGCACGGATCTCGGCTCCCTCGGCGTCGTTCCCGAAGGCCAGCCACCGGAGGAGGCCGGGCTGCTCGGCCGAGTCGTGGGTGTACCGCCGGAGGGCCGAGGACGGCACCGCGTAGAAGGCGGCCGGGTTCCCGCCGCCGCCGGCGAGGTCCACGTTCCATTCGACGATCAGGTCCGCCCGGACGGGCGTCTCGCCACGATGCTCGACGGTCAGCTCGAAGGCGATCCACGGATCCAGCCGCCCCCCTCCGACCCGGAGGCGCTTGCGCGCCAGCACCGGCTCGCCCGACAGCCGCCCGTCACGCTCCACGACCAGCTCGCCGTCGACCAGCCGGACAACCCGGTACGGATCGTCCACCAGGTCGGCGAGCTCCTCCTGGTCCTGGCGCCGGAAGGCATCCGTGTCGCTGCCGGCCGGCACGACGTGGACCAGCGCCGAGCGACGTTCATGGCGGTCGTACACCAGGAGCCGGCTCAGGCCCGGTTCCTTGGCCGTGACGATGTCGTGGATCGTCTTCGGCGCCTCCGTGTCGGATGGCTCAGCAGGCGCCGCAGCGTCGCCCGCACGCACCGCGGCGGGTTCCCTCGCCTGGGTCGCCGGTGCCTGCGCCGGGGCGGCGGCCTCCTCGTGCGCCTTCAGGATCGCGTGATAGGCCTCGGGCCGTCGCCGCATGACTGAGGCCAGCGCCATCCGCGTCGCCCGAAGATCCCAGCTGCCGATCCCGGCTCCTTCCGCGAGATCGACCACCACGACCTCGCCGGGCGTGGCGAGATACGCCTCGGGCACCCCATCGAGGTCGACGTCGAGCAGCGCGGCGCCGTCGCCGGGTGCATGGAGCGCCGGAACCGACGCGGCATCCGGCGGCCGGACGGGCCGGGCATCCCGCGCCTGCGCCCGGTCTGCGATTTCCTCGGCTGCGATCAGGTGGGCGTACGTCGCCAGCCGCATGTGGACGATGTAGATCCCACCGAAGAGCCCATGCCAGTAGCAGTCGTTGGACTGCCCGCGGTACAGGTGATCGAGCGCCGCCTCCTTCTCGTCGCCGTCCGGCAGCGCGGCGACCTTGGCGGAGACGCGCAGCATCTGCTTGTGGAGGTCGTTGATCTCCCGGTAGCGGGCCTGGAAGTTGCGCCAGAAGCCACCCCGCAGGTAGCGCTTCTCCGGCAGGTCGTGCTCGAACGCCCGCTTGACGAGCGCGGTGAAGACGGTCGATTCGGCGGCCGGGAGCGCCCATTCGCCCATCTCGATGTACGAGGCGGTCGGGACGTAGATCCGGCCCACGGGCGGTTCCCGCTCCAGCCAGGCGGACGGCGTGACCGTGGTCAGCCACCCGGCGTTCTGCTCGAGCAGCCCGAAGAACCTGTCGATCCAGCGGTTGGCGCCCCAGCAGTGCTCGTGGGTCCCCGGCCAGGCACCGAACTTCTCGCCGTCGTCGCCCATCATCCCGAGCCGTCGCCCGTCATCCGTGGCATGGTCGCGGAGGTGTGCGATGACGTCCTCTGGAGCGCCGAAGGGGATCCGGTAACGCAGCCCCTGCTCCGTGCCGAAGACGCGCAGCAGCCGCCCCTGATCCTCCGTGACGTACGCGCCCCACATCGCGTCCTCGGCGATGGCGGCGGCCCGGAAGTGGTTGTCGTCGAGGATGGTCCAGTCGTACCCGGCGTCGGCGAGCGCCGATGGCAGCTGCGGCTCCCACACGCGCTCCGCCAGCCAGGCGCCCCTCGGTCGGCGGCCGAAGAGTCGCTCGACGTCATCGGCCATCCGCACGAGCTGGCCGTGCCGGTCGCGCTCGGGGAGCGAGACGAGCACCGGCTCGTAGTAGCCGCCGCCCAGCATCTCGACC
>JAJYDP010000455.1:3214-4747 GCA_021777365.1 Chloroflexota bacterium
GTCGCGTGCCACGAGCGCGCCCAGCCGCTGCACGAAGTCGGGGTGCTCGGCCCGGATCCACTCGATCAGCGGGCCTGTGTAGTGGAGCGACAGCCGCACGCCGGGATGCCGCTCGAGCGCCTGGAGCAGTGGCGCGTACGCCGCCTCGTAGACGTCCTCGAAGACCCAGCCGAAGTTGCCGACCGGCTGGTGGTTGTGGATCGCCAGCGCCAGTGCGATGCGGCCGGTCACCGGCCTCCCTCCGTCTCCCTCTCCTGCGCCGATGCCGTGGTTCAGGCGCGCCTGTCCGCGCTGAACGCCGCTGTCGCGAGCCTCCCGACCCCGGAGACCGCTGCCTGCTCGGAGGCGGGTACCTGGCCGTCCCCGCGCGGCGCCGGCCCGCTCCGCGGCGCTCCGTCCCCCGGCGGCGATCGGCGCGCGGGACGGCGTCGGGGCTCCTTCGTCCCGCGGCGTGCCTCGCGGGCGGCGGGCACGTAGAGTTGCTCGATGTACTCCTCGAGCATGCGCGTGGTGGAGAACCGCCAGACAGTGCTCCGGATGGACGCACGCACGATCTGGAGCCACGCCGCCGGAAGCCCGTCACGATCCCGCTCGTAGTACCGCGGCACGACCTCCTGCTCCAGCAGGCGGTAGAGCTCGTTGGCGTCCGCCCAGTCCTGCGCGCCTTCATCGGGGTTGGTCTCGCGTCCCCCGATCGCCCACCCGTTCGTCCCCGTCCAGCCTTCGTCCCACCAGCCGTCCAGGACGGAGAGGTTCACCACGCCGTTGACCGCCGCCTTCATGCCGCTCGTGCCCGACGCCTCGAACGGCCGGCGCGGGTTGTTGAGCCAGACGTCGACGCCCTGGATCAGGAAGCGCGCCACGCGCAGGTCGTAGTCCTCGATCATGAACACACGGCCCTTGAGGCGCGGCGACCGGCTCCGGTCCCAGATCTCCTGGATCACCCGCTGGCCCGGACGGTCGGCCGGGTGCGCCTTGCCGGCGAAGACCACCTGGACGGGTCGCTCGGGGTTCCAGAGGATGCGTGCGAGCCGCTCCTCGTCGCTGAACAGGAGCGAAGCGCGCTTGTAGGTCGCGAAACGGCGCGCGAAGCCGATCGTCAGCGCGGCCGGGTCGAGGAGATGGCTCAGCGCCTCCAGCTCCTCGGGGGACTCGCCGTGCCGGGCCAGCTGGTTGAGGAGCCGCCCCCGCGCGAAGTGGGCAAGCTCGAGCTTCTGACGGGTGTGCGCGGTCCATAGCTGACGGTCGCCGATCTGATCGACCCGGTCCCAGAACGGTCGGCCCCGAACCTCGGCGTCCAGGTCGTCCAGATCGGCTCCCTGTCCGTTGTAGAGGTTGCGGATCGGACGGCCCGCCCAGCTGGGAACGTGGATGCCGTTCGTGATCCCCAGGATGGGCCGCTCGAGGATCGCCTGCCACGTGGTGTTCGCAGTCTGCGCGTGCAGCTGGCTCACCGCGTTCGCCGCGTTCGTGACCCGCAGGCTGAATGCGGTCATGTCGAACTGGCCAGGGTCGCCCTCCACGCCGCGGCCC
>JAJYDP010000456.1 GCA_021777365.1 Chloroflexota bacterium
GCCGGCCGGCCGCGGATCCGCTACGTCGCCCGGGCCGGCGCGAGCGGCGACGCTCGCAGCGAGGCGGAGCCAGCCGCGGCACCCGGTGCCACCGATGGTTACCGCCGCCTGGCAAGCGTGCTCGCGAGTCAGCTCTCGGGCCTGGCCGACCCCTCCGGCGCGGCCCGCTCGGCAGGGCGGCGCTGGGTGGAAGCCCTCGACGTCATCCCCGATGCCGCCGCGGGTCCCCTGGCCGCCGACGACGCCGTCAACACGGTCGCCGGCCTCATGGATCACCTGGGCTTCGCACCGGACCTCCCCGTTGCCGGGGATCGCATCATGCTCCGCCGCTGCCCCTTCGAGGCGGTCGCGCGAGACCATCGCGCCGTGGTCTGCGGGGTCCACGCCGGGATGCTCGAGCAGACGTTCGAGCGCCTGGGGACCGCCGTGTGCGTTGCCGAACTCGAGCCGTTTGCCGCCGACGATCCGCTGCTGTGCGTCGTCCACCTCCGGCGCTCCGCCCCCGAGGGCCCCGATTCGCGTCCGCCACTTCCGCGGGTCCAGAATGAAGGCGCCGCGGTGGCCAGCCATCGACCGCCGCTCGGCGCGCCACGGGGAACGCGGAATGGCTGACCGCCACATCGCGATGAACGCGGATCTCCTCGTCCAGGCGCTCCTCCGCACCCGTCGCCTCCTCCAGCCGGATGCAGTCTCGGACGACCTGCGGACCATCACCCGCCAGGGCGGGCGGGACGCGGATGTCTTCTACCGCGACCGCTGGAGCCACGACCGGATCGTCCGGTCCACGCACGGCGTGAACTGCACCGGATCGTGCTCCTGGAAGGTCTACGTCAAGGACGACATCATCACCTGGGAGACCCAGGAGACCGACTACCCGGCCGTGGGTCCCGACTCCCCCGAGTACGAACCCCGCGGCTGCCCGCGCGGCGCGGCCTTCTCCTGGTACACGTACTCACCGACCCGCGTGCGCTACCCCTACGTGCGCGGCGTCCTGCTCGGCATGTACCGCGAGGCGAAGGCGCGGCTCGGCGACCCGGTGGCCGCGTGGGCCGACGTGGTGGGCGACCCGGAGCGCCGCCGAACGTACATGCGGGCCCGGGGCAAGGGCGGGCTGGTCCGGGTTCACTGGGACGAGGCGCTGGAGATCGTCGCCGCCGCCCAGGTTCACACCATCCGGACGTGGGGGCCCGACCGCATCGCCGCCTTCTCGCCGATCCCGGCCATGTCCATGGTGTCGTATGCCGCCGGCGCCCGGTACACGAGCCTCATCGGCGGCACCGTCCTGTCCTTCTACGACTGGTACGCCGACCTGCCCATCGCCGCGCCCCAGGTCTTCGGGGACCAGACCGACGTGCCGGAATCGGCGGACTGGTGGAACGCCTCCTACCTCGTGATGTGGGGCTCGAACCTGCCGGTGACCCGGACCCCCGACGCGCACTTCATGGCCGAGGCCCGCTACCGTGGCCAGAAGGTGGTGGTGGTCAGCCCGGACTATGCCGACAACACCAAGTTCGCCGACGAGTGGCTGGCCGCCCGGCCCGGGACCGATGGCGCGCTGGCCATGGCGATGGGCCACGTGATCCTGCGGGAGTTCTTCGTCGAGCGCGAGGTCGAGAGGTTCCGCGACTACGTCAGGCAGTACACGGACCTGCCCCTCCTCGTCACGCTCCGGGAACGCGAGGATGTTCCCGGCGTCTTCGTGCCGGACCGATTTCTCACCGCCGCGGACCTTGGGCGGGCCGGCGACGGTGATGCCTGGCGGACGGTCCTCCTGGACGCGACGACCGGCGAGCCGGTGGTGCCGAACGGAAGCATCGGCGACCGCTACACGGCCGGCGGCATGGGCCGCTGGAACCTCGACCTGCAGGGCGTGGTCCCGGCGCTCTCGCTGTTCGACGTCGGGGAGAACGTCGCGCTCGACCTGCCCCGCTTCGACGTCAACGAGGGGGCCAACGAGGGCGGCTCGGTCCTGCACCGGGGCGTCCCCGTGCGGCGGATTGCCGGCCGCCTCGTGACGACCGTCTTCGACCTGCTGCTCGCCCAGTACGGCGTGGCCCGGCCGGGGCTGCCGGGCAGCTGGCCGGGCGGGTACGACGACCCGGCGCCGTACACGCCGGCCTGGCAGGAGCCGATCACCTCCGTCCCAGCCGCCGCCGTCGCCCGGATCGCGCGGGAGTTCGCCGACAACGCCGAGCGCTCGGGGGGCCGGTCGCTGATCGTCATGGGCGCCGGGACCAACCACTGGTTCCACTCAGACCAGATCTACCGGGCCATGCTCGCCCTCACCACCCTCACGGGCTGCCAGGGAGTCAACGGCGGCGGATGGGCGCACTACGTGGGCCAGGAGAAGGTGCGCCCCCTGACCGGCTGGTCTCAGCTCGCGTTCGCGCTCGACTGGGTCCGGCCGCCCCGCCAGATGGCCGGCACCGCGTTCTGGTACCTCGCCACCGACCAGTGGCGCTACGACGGGTTCGGGGCGGACGAGCTCGCCACGCCGCTCGGACGGGGGCTGTTCAAGGGACGCGCCCTGGTCGACACCGTGGCCCAGTCGGCCCGGCTGGGCTGGTTGCCGTCGTACCCGACCTTCGACCGGAATCCGCTCGACCTGGTCGACGAGGCGCGGGCGGCGGGGGTCGACCCGGCGGCGTACGTCGTCGACCGGCTCCGGGCGGGCGGGTTGCGCTTCGCCTGCGAGGACCCCGACGCGGAGACGAGCTTCCCGCGGGTGCTGACGGTCTGGCGGGCCAACCTGCTGGGCTCCTCGGGCAAGGGCAACGAGTATTTCCTGCGTCACCTCCTGGGTACGGATGCCGCCATCCGGGCCGAGCCGGCGGCGGAGGACCGCCGGCCGGCCGAGGTCACCTGGCACGACGAGGCACCCGAGGGCAAGCTGGATCTGCTCGTCTCGCTCGACTTCCGGATGACGTCCACCGGCCTCTTTTCCGACGTCCTGCTGCCGGCCGCCACCTGGTACGAGAAATACGACCTGTCATCGACCGACATGCACCCGTTCGTGCACGCGTTCAGCCCGGCGATCAGCCCGCCGTGGGAGGCGCGCAGCGACTACGAGACCTTCGTGGCCCTCGCCCGGGTGTTCAGCGCCCTCGCGGCGCGCCACCTCGGGGTTCGGGGGGACCTGGTGGCCACGCCGCTGCTGCACGATTCCCCTGGTGAGACCGCCCAGCCCGGCGGCCGGGTGCTCGACTGGCGGCACGGCGACTGCGACCCGATCCCCGGCCGGACCATGCCCGCATTCACGGTCGTCGAGCGAGACTACGCCGCGATCGCGGAGCAGATGGTGGCGCTCGGGCCGAAGATCGACGCGCTCGGGACGACGGTCAAGGGGGTCACCCTGGCGCCCACTGCCGAGATCGAGGAGCTCGGGCGCATCTGCGGGACCGTCCGCGGCGGGCTCGCCCACGGCCGGCCGTCGCTGGCCCGCGCCGAGCAGGCCTGCGAAGCGATCCTGGCCCTCTCCGGGACCACCAACGGCCGCCTCGCGACCGCCGGCCTCGGCGTCCTCGAACAGCGGACCGGACGGCCGCTCGCCGACCTTGCCGCCGACCAGGCCGGCCGCCGCATCACGTTCGCCGACACCCGGGCACGCCCACAGCCGGTCGTCACGTCCCACGAGTGGTCGGGCAGCGAGCACGGCGGGCGCCGGTACTCGCCGTTCACCATCAACGTCGAGCGGCTCAAGCCCTGGCACACGCTCACCGGGCGCCAGCAGTTCTTCCTGGACCACGACTGGATCGCCGAGCTCGGCGAGCAACTCCCGACCTACCGTCCGCCCCTCGACATGCGCCGCATCTTCGGCGACCAGGGGGGCGGGGGCGGCGCCGAGGTCACCGTCCGCTACCTCACGCCGCACTCGAAGTGGTCGATCCACTCGGAGTACCAGGACAACCTGTTCATGCTGAGCCTGTCGCGCGGCGGGCCGGACCTCTGGTTGAGCCGGGAGGACGCAGCCCGGATCGGGGTCAGGGACAACGACTGGATCGAGGCCTACAACCGCAACGGGGTGGTCGTGGCACGCGCCGTGGTGAGCCACCGGATGCCCCAGGGCACCGCGTACATGTACCACGCGAAGGACCGCACGATCGACACCCCGAAGTCCGAGCTGAGCGGGCGTCGGGGCGGCATCCACAACGCGCTCACGCGCCTGCTGATCAAGCCGACCCACCTGATCGGCGGCTACGCCCAGCTGTCGTACGGCTTCAACTACTACGGTCCGACGGGCAACCAGCGCGACGAGGTGACCGTGATCCGGCGCCGTTCGCAGGACGTCGAGTACTGAGCCGATGCGCGTGATGGCCCAGCTGGGTATGGTCATGAACCTCGACAAGTGCCTCGGCTGCCACACCTGCTCGGTGACGTGCAAGCAGGCCTGGACCAACCGCACCGGCGTCGAATACGCGTGGTTCAACAACGTCGAGACACGGCCCGGGCTCGGCTACCCCCGCCGGTACGAGGACCAGGAGCGCTGGGAAGGCGGGTGGGTCCGGACGCGCACGGGCAGGCTCGAGCTGCGGGCCGGCGGTCGCATCAGGCGGCTCCTCCGGATTTTCAGCAACCCCACCCTGCCCGAGCTCGCCGACTACTACGAGCCCTGGACGTACGACTACGACACCCTCATCAGCGCGCCCGCGCAGGCGGACGTCCCCGTCGCCCGGCCGAAGTCGCTCATCACCGGCGAGCCCATGCAGATCCGCTGGTCGGCCAACTGGGACGACGACCTGGGGGGAG
>JAJYDP010000457.1 GCA_021777365.1 Chloroflexota bacterium
CGGCCTCCCGGTCGGCGCGTGGCGGGCGCTCGCGCTCGGCTCCGCGGTCGTCTCTGCGGCCGGGATCACGCTGTTCATCGGCAACTGGCCCGCGTTCAACACGCTCGCCGCGCTCGCCGTGAACACTGGCGTGATCGCCGCGCTGTGGCTGCGCTGGCCGCCGCAGTCGCTGGTCGGTGCCTGACATCTCCCGAATGCACCGCCGCCACCGCTCGCGTCCAGGTCGAGCGGTGGCGGCCTCGGCTTCGCCGCGTCGACGTGCGTGACAGGCCCTCGGCGACCGGCACGATCAGGGAATCGTGGCGGCGCGCGTCGAGGTCGTGGGCGCGGGCCTGCATCCCTGCCGCCCGGAGCGGCCGCGGTGACACCGTGGCCCATCCGGTTCACGAGCACCGACTGTCCGCCTGGCGACAGGTAACGCCGTCGGACGGGCGACGAGCCGACGGTCGGCCCCGGTCTCTCCGCCGACAGGTCCGGCTCCGGGCACTTCGGCCGATATGCCCGACGCGTTCGTGGCCGCCCGGCAGCATCGACCGCACGGGAGCTCAGGTGGCTGCCGGGACGCGTGCGTAGACCATCGCCCAGAGCCGCGACGGTCGCAGGCCGTCCTGGCGGTGCCACATCTGGCGTTCGACCCAGTCCTCGAGGAGCGGATGCGCGATGATCTCGAGGCCCGCCTGCGCAGCCATCGTCCCCGCCTCCGCGACCGACAGTACCGTGACCCAGGGCTCACCGTTTGCCGCGCCGATCTGCGCCGCCAGCACCGCGTATTCGGCCCCCTCGGCGTCGCGTTCGTCCGGCGACAGGGCATGGTCAAAGACGAGTTCGGACGCCGGCACGAACTCTCCGATCTCATCCAGGGTTGCCGCGATCACGTGGGCCGGCAGGTACATGGTCACCCCGAGCCAGCTCACGAAGGCGGGCCGGCCGGCGTCGAACCCATGTTCCGCCAGGCCCGGGAGCAGAGGCTCCCGACCGAGGTCCAACGACACGAGGTGGGCCAGAGCCGGAACCGGGATGCCCGCCGCCGCGAGCCTGTCTCGCTTCCAGGCGCTGGCCTCCGGCCGGTCGACCTCGTAGACCTCGAGATCCCCGAGCGGCGATCGATAGGCGAAGCTGTCCAGGCCGGCGCCCAGGATCACGTACTGGCGGACGCCCCGCTGCACCGCGTCCGCCAGACGGCGCTCCGCATACTGGGCGCGGGCCGTCGTCACGAGGCGGGTGCGAGCGAGAATCGGGTGCGCTCCGCTTGTCCGTTGATAGGCGAGCGGCTCGTCCCCCTGGTCGCCGAGGAGCTGGCGCGCCAGCGTGTCCTCGAACAGGAAGGGTGGGCGGTCGACCTCGAGATGGGCGGCCCGGGCGGCCGCGGCCATGAGGGCAGAACGGCTGGGCACGGTGGGCATCGGCTGGCTCCTCTCGACCTGGATCTCGTCGCGCGGTCGGCGGCGAGCCGCACGTCCGGGAGGGTAGGCTGGCGGCTGATGCACAGGTAGGGTCAGACGCGCCGCGAAGTGAAGCCGAACCGGTCTTGATCTTGCGGTTGGCCGCCGGTTCACTGGCAGAAGCGACGCCCTGGCGGCTTGTCCGGCGCTGCGAGAGCGTGCAGCGCGCCGCGACAAGATCCGGACCGCCCACCCGGCTTCCGGTGGCCGAACGCCGCCTGGAGCGGCCCCGACGCCTCCACCGGGGCCGCTGTGGCTTCTGTCGCGGGAGCCCAACCCGGTGGCCCGTCAATCCCCTTTCGCGGCGGGTCCTCGTCGCGCAGGGCTGGGACGAAGGGGAGGGTGAGCTGGACGATGGCGGTCTGGGCGACGGCGATGCGACCACCCGCCGGGGGGTGATCCGAGGGTTGGCGAGAAGGTCAGCGCCGGGCGACGCCGACCTTCTCCACCGCGGTGCCGTTTCTACGCTGCTGACCCCGACGCGGCGGCCTGCCAGGACGACGCCTCACCGGCCGGCCGGGCAGGGAGTGCAGCAGGGCTGAAGCCCTTGGCGATCAGCCACGCCGCCATGACCATCTCCTGCACGGCGAGTGGGGCCATGAGGACGCCCAGCGAGAGCCCGAACATGCTCCCAAGCGGCGGCACGGTGTAGAGGGCGGCTCCCACGAGTCCCCAGGAAGACAGCCACCGGGGCACGAGTCGCGACCGGTAGAGAAGGACGTAGAACATCAGCGCGCCGAGCGCGAACGGGATGACGCCCACCTGTTCCCAGATCACGGGGTCGGCCGTGCGCACCAGGCTCGCGAGCGACGCCGCATCCGGCTGCGTGCTCAGCGGGATCAGCAGGAGCCACCCGAGCGCGCCGACCATGTAGATGACTCCCTCGAGCGCGCCGCGAAAGACGACGTAGCCCATGGCCAGCGTCTCGTTGTACCGCCTGCCGATCGGCCAGAAGACGACCGGGATCATCGCGAGCGCGAAGCCCGCCAGCAGGGCGAGGACGGCTCCGACGGCCACCCGGTTCGGCTCCGCGGCGACCCGGGCCAGGTAGTCGGGACCTGTCAGGAGTGCGCCCATGACGACCAGGCTGAGGACCAGGGAAACCGTTCCGATGACGTACAGGACGCCGATCCAGACGGCGGCCCTCCGATCCCGGCTCGGGCCAGGTCTCGCCAGAGCGGCGGTGTTCGTTCCGTTCGAGCTCATCTTCTTCGCTCCATTCGTGCGCTTGGATCCGCCCTTGGCCATGACCAGGGACGCCTCTACGGGTCGGGCGACAGGATGACGACTGCGGTCTCCCGGGATCGCCGGGCGGCGAAGGCGTCGAGATCCCTGTCGCAGGTGGCCCACCTGGCCCACGGCCGCGGCCGTTGCCTCAGGCCGCGACGGCCGCGTGGCCGTCGAGTCCAGGAATGGCAGGCCCGGACGCGGACGTGTCGCCGGCAGGCACCGCTGACGGACTGAAGCCCCTGGTGATCAGCCATGCGGCGCTCTGGTTGGTCATCTCGCCCTCCGTGGCGTGGGCGCCGGCACTCGATTCCGGTCGCCTGAAGTTCGGGGCACCCGTCGCCCACTCTCGATCCGAGCGACGGAGATCAGCGGCATCCCGAGATCGCGGATCCGCCGCAGCAGCCCGTGCAGCGCGGCCTGGTCGACCACCGGGCCGCTGATGAGCGTGTCCCCGCCGTCCGGCGTGATCGCCAGGCCGTCGAACCACTCTTCCCAGCGAGTGTCGAGGCGCCCCCTGATCCGGATCTCATACGTGGATGGATGGCCGTCGTCGGCGGAATGGTCGAGTTCGTTCGGCATCGTTACGTGCCCGTCGCGGCCCAACGCAGCTCGGTGTCACGCGACCGAAGTGGACGAAGCAGCGGCCGGTTCTGCCCACCGCCACGCCGTCCAGGCGATGAACAGCAGGCAGGGGATCTCGATGGCCGAGAAGAAGGCGTAGTAGGGCGTGGGGCCGCCTCCGACGAACTGCGTTCCGACCTGGACGACGATCAGGAAGATGCCTGCGATGACATTCGCCAGCCGGTTGGGCCGGTTCGGCAGCACCCGCGACAGGAGAACCATCGCGATCGGTATCTCCATCAGAAACGACGCAGCCAGCAGCGCATCGCGGCCGAGCTCGGCGGTCACCAGCGGATCGAACAGCGCCATGACGTCGGCGTAGAGGAAGTTGAAGAGCATGAACACCCAGAGGGTGGAGAGCCGGACTCTGATGTCGTGCATTGGCATGCCTCCCGGAGCGGTGGTGCGGTTTGGGCGCCTGCCTCGACGCCACCCCGGCAGCGTGTTCCTCGGCGGTGCGCGTGTCATACCGCCGCGGAGGTATTCGAAGGGGTATTCGTGATGGCCACCCGCGACCGCGTGCCGTGCGGGCCCGTGGTTGAGCGCGCGGATCTGCGTCCTACCATCAGCGGGTGGCAATCCCGATCCTGGCAACCAAGCTCTACGTTCCGCCGCCCCGATCCAGGGTCGTGCTGCGCCCCCGCCTCGACGAGCGGCTCGACGAGGGGCTCGGGCGCAGGCTGACGCTCGTATCGGCGCCGGCCGGCTTCGGCAAGAGCACCCTGATCGCCGAATGGGTCGCGGGGTGCGGGCTGTCGGTCGCCTGGCTCTCCCTGGACGAGGGCGACGCCGAACCGACCAGGTTCCTGACGTACCTGGTGGAGGCCCTTCGAACCGTCCGGCCGGGCGTAGGCGAGGTCGTGCTCGCCGCCCTCGGGACGCCCCAGCCGCAACCGATCGCGACGATACTGACGCCGCTCGTCAACGAGCTCGACGCGCTACCGACCGACGTCGTGCTGGTGCTGGACGACTACCACAGTGTTGACGTGGGGCCGGTCGACGAAGCCCTGACCTTCCTCCTGGAACATCGACCATCACGCGTGCACGTGATCATCGCGACCCGCGAAGATCCCGGCCTGCCGCTCGCAAGGTGGCGCGCCCGTGCCGAGCTCGCCGAGATCCGGGCCGCCGACCTGCGGTTCACCCCGGACGAGGGCGCCGCCTTTCTGAACCAGGTCATGGAGCTCGGTCTTTCGGCCGGGGACGTCGACGCGCTCGGGGCGACCACGGAGGGCTGGGCCGCCGGCCTGCAGCTCGCGGCCATCTCCCTGCGGGGACACGAGGATGCCGCCGCGTTCATCCGATCGTTCTCGGGGAGCAACCGCTTCGTGCTCGACTATCTCGTCGAGGAGGTCCTCGCGCGTCAACCGCCGGCCATCGGCGAGTTCCTGCTCCGCACGTCGATCCTCGATCGGCTCTGCGGATCCCTGTGCGATGCCGTCACCTCCGACC
>JAJYDP010000458.1 GCA_021777365.1 Chloroflexota bacterium
GTACAGCAGCCCCGTCGCCGACTCCATCGATCGCGTCCGCGCCGTCTGCAGCGCGCCCCAGGTGACCGCCACGGGGAACACCAGCCCGATCAGCAGCCGCAGCCACACGAACAGCGCCCACGACCCGACCAGCGGTTCGAACGGCGCCAGCCCGTCCCCCGCGCCCGTCGCCATCCAGGCCACGAACAGCGCCAGCTGGGCCCCCACCACCCAGGTCAGGGCCCGCGCCAGCAGCACCAGCGGCCGCTCGGAGAGGCGCGGCGTCACGAGGTACCAGTGGCCCAGGATCATCGCCGCCAGGACGCCCCCCAGCGCCGCCGCCAGCGCCACCAGCTGCACCGTGAGCGGCACGCCGCCCATGAGCCCGCCGGCCCACCCGAACGCGGCGATCGCCAGGGCCGCCACGCCAGCCACGACCCCACCGATCCCGACAACCGGCGCCCGCCGGTTCCGAGCCAGTGCCACCACGTAGGCCAGGGCCAGGACCGCGAGCGCCGCGAGCGCGGCCCTGCGCGGCAGGTCGAGCCCGGGCGACGCCACGATCGCCAGCGTGGAGGAGGGCACCGGGAGCGCCGTGTCGGCCAGGAAGGCAAGCGCGGCCAGGGCCGCCGAGCAGAACGCGGTGAAGCCCAGGAACCCCCGCGTGGCATCAGTGCGGAGGCGCAGCAGCACCACCGCCGCGAACGAGCCCACCGCGAGCGCGCTCAGCACGGTCCAGTTGATGTACGCGAGGCTCTCGCCAATCGCCAGCCCTGCCACGCACGCGAGTGTAGCCGTGGACGCAGGCAAGCGGCTCTCGGTCCTGGGACGGACGCTGCGCGCGGAGGCCCTTTCCCGGCCGGACCCGCTACGATGGCGACCTGGAGCAGCCGCGACGGTGTCCCCGGACGGCCCCATCGCCGTCCCGCGGACCGCCGTCCACCCGCTGCGACGACCGAGATGCGGGAGGTGGCGCGATGGCGCTCGATCGCGAGACGACGATCCGCTGGTACGGGCACGCGTGCGTCGAGCTGGAGACGCCCGGCCGGAAGCGCGTGCTGATCGACCCCTGGTTCGGGAACCCGAAGTCGCCCCGGCCGGCGGCGTCGGTCGACCGCTGCGACCTGATGCTGGTCACGCACGGCCACAGCGACCACATGGGCGACGCGGTCGCGATCGCGAGCCGGACCCGGCCCGCCTGGCCCTGCATCCACGAGATGAGCCTCTGGCTGGCCCGCCGGCTGCCCGGCGGCCAGGACGCCGTCATCGGCATGAACAAGGGCGGCACGTTCGACGCGGCCGGCCTCCGGGTGACCATGGTGACCGCGGTCCACTCCGCGGGCGACTGGAACGCCCAGCTCGAGGCGCCCATGTACCTCGGCGACCCGGCCGGCTTCGTGGTGGAGCTCGAGAACGGGTACCGCGTCTACCACGCCGGCGACACGGACGTCTTCGGCGACATGCGCCTGGTCGGCGAGCTCTGGCATCCCGACCTCGCGCTGCTGCCGATCGGCGGGCACTACACCATGGATCCCCGCGCGGCCGCGCTGGCGGTCGAGCTGCTCGGCGTGACCGACGTCATGCCCATCCACTACGGCACGTTCCCGATCCTGGCCGGGACCCCGGACCAGCTGCGCGACGAGCTCTCGAAGCGCGGCCTGGGAAACGTCGAGGTGCACGCGCCGGAGCCGGGGGCCACGGCGGCGTAAGTCTCTCGGCGACGCGGGCCTTCCGGGTCGCGCAGGCCTTCCGGCGGATCGGCCTTTCCTCGCGCGTCTGCCGAATCCGCCGCGCCCTGGCGCATCCCGGCCCGCCGATGTGACGGGGCGCGCGTGTCCGCCTGCGGGCGGAGCCGCACGCGCGCCTGCTCACGGACCGATGGTATCCTTACTATATTGGGATGGTAAGGAGCGATCGTGGAAGTCAGCGCGCGATTGAGCACGAAGGGCCAGGTCACAATTCCGAAGGCCGTCCGCGAGGCGCTCGACCTCGAGGAGGGCGATCAGGTCGTGTTCCGGGTCGAGGGCAACCGCGCGGTCCTGGCGCGCACAGAAGACCTGCTGAGGCTGGCGGGTTCGGTCAGCGTGCCGGCCGCAAAGCGGTCCACTCCGTGGACGGAGGTGCTCCGCCAGGCGCACCGGATGCGGGCAGCCACACGTCGGTGACCGCCTTCATCGACACCAACATCCTGGTCAGGCACCTCACCGGCGATCCGCCGGACCTCGCGGCCCGCGCCACGCGGTACCTGGCAGGCACCCGGGAACTGCTGCTTCCCGACCTGATCGTCGCGGAGGTCGCGTACGTCCTCGAGTCGTTCTACGAGGTCCCGCGCACCGACGTGGCCCGGATCCTTCGGGCGATCCTGGGCTTCTCGGCCATCCGTGTCGTCGATAGCCAGCTCCTGCTGCGAGCCATCGAAGTCTACGACGTCGATCGCCTCGATTTCGCGGACGCCTATCTCGTCGCGAGCGCCGAGGCTTCCGGGGTCGGCGTCATCGCCTCATTCGACCGCTCGATCGACCGGGTCAAGACGGTCCGTCGCGAGGAGCCGGCCTGATTCCCGTCACGCCCAAGGCGGCACTCGCAAGCGCCTTCAGCGCGGGGCACCCGTGTCCGCCTGCCGGCGGAGCCGCACGCCTGCCGGTTGCTCCCCTCCGAGCGATCAGGCGAGGACAGCGGTCACTTGGCCGCCCGCCAGGGCAGAGGGCGAGAGGGTCGGCGTCGTCTTCGACACCGAGGCGCTGAGGGCGAAGAGGAGGATCGCGAACACCGCCAGCACGATCGCCAGGGCGTAGGTCGCCCGACGCCGGCGCTGCACTCCGCGGCCGGCTGCCGACGCGGAGTGTTGCCTTCGCCTGCCCCTTGCCTGCTGCGGCATGCGGCCCTCCTCCGGAGAAGTCTAGCGGGCACGCCACGCGACGAGCGCGTCACCCGTCGCGATTCCGTGCGGTCGGACCGGGGCGACTACGCGCCTGCGCGATCGGGCGCCTGCGCGCGTACGTTCGGGCGGTGCACGCGCGCACATGACCTCCGGTGCTGAGCATCGGTACGACTGCGCGACTGGGGCTCAAGCGCCCTTGGCGTATCATCCCGCCACGCGCGAGATGCGTGGAGGATCTGCGCTAAGCGCGTGCCAGCCTCGGTTCAGGGACGACTGGCCATCGACAAGGCAAACCCGTCGTGAGGCGGGGACGCAAAGCCACGGGACTCGGGAGGGCCCCGGCCCGAGCGAGTTAGCCGGGTTGCCGAAATGGAGGTCGCACGAACCATGCGCAAGTTTCTGGCCGTCGCGCTCGCGGCGGTCCTTCTTCTCACACTCTCCGGTACCGCCTTCGCCGCCAAGGGTGGCCACGGTGGCGGAGGCGGCACAACGCCAAGTGGAACGTGCTCGGTCAGTCCCAACCCGGCCGCTCTTGGGGGGAGCTTCGCCGTGACCGGTGCGGGCCTCCCGGCCAACACGTTCGTGAACGTCGATGTTTCCGAAGCTGCAGGCACGCAGACCTACTTTGCCATGACCGACGCCTCGGGGAGTTTTTCGGCCTCCGGTTGGGCCTCGGTGGCTGGCACCAATTCCGTTTCGGTGACCACCTCGAGCGGCAGGAAAACGGCCGTGCTGGCTACCTGTTCCTTCTACGTCCAGTAGCCCCTGCCCGCAGGATGTGACGATACCGTCAAGGGCGCACCCCGACTGTTGGTCCTGGCGACCACAGGGAGGGAGGAGGCCGTAAGGCCTCCTCCCTCCGCTTGCTGCTGCTGGGTTTGAGCCGGGCCCTCTTCCGGCTGGCTTGGAGGGCGTCTAGGTCACTGCAGGCTGAGCTTCAGCGAGGTTGTGGTCCCGGGCAGGACGTTCCCCTGAGGCACCTCGGTGTCCCAGGTGTAGGAGGCGTCGGCGGGATTCGGCTGTGCCGTCCCGACCAGGGACTTCGCCGAGTACTTGACGCTGATGACGAACGCCTGGTTGGCGCTGGCTCCGCTGATCGTGATCGTCACATTCGCCCCGCTGGCGTCGATCGACGCCGTCTCGGAGCTGTACGTGTTGCAGCTGGCGTCGTAGACGATGATCTGGCTGCTGCTCAGGTTCTGAACCTGGAACAGCGCCCCGGTCGAGTTTCCAGTGGTTTCGTGGATGTAGACGCTGAACGGGCCGCCGCCACTGGGTGCGCTCGCCCGCGTGTAGTAGAAGAAGACGCCAGGGTTGACGTTGTTCGCGACCTTGTTGTCGCCCGTCAGCGAGTAATAGATGAACTGCTGCGTCTGGGCGGTTCCGTCAACGAACTGCTGGCAGGTGGTACCGGTCGGAGTGAGCTTGCTCTGCGGGACGGTGACCACCACCGCCTCGTCGCCGCATTTGCTGGACACTCCGAGTGTGTTGGGCGGATCGCCGCTGTAGACGGCGACCCACTCGTAGGTGCCGCCGAGGGTCGCCGTGAAGCCTGACGGCGTCGAGTACGTGCCGTCGCCGCTCACCGCGACCGGGTCACTGGTGAAGATCGGCGCACCGCCACAGCTTGTGTCGTTCGGGCCGTAGAGCTTGAAGGTGATCGTGCCCTTCGCCGGCGTTGTGCCGTCGGGCTCCAGCGCGGTGCCGGACAGCTTGGCCGAGTCGGTCAGCACGACCGGGGCAAGACCGCCGGCGCTTGGCGTCGTGCTGATCGTGGGCTGCTTGGGTCCGATGATGCTCGACTCGTTGGCGTCCTTGCACTTGGTGGCAGCGCCGAGGGTGTTCGGTGAGTCACCGCTGTAGGTGGCGATC
>JAJYDP010000459.1 GCA_021777365.1 Chloroflexota bacterium
GAGCGCTTCGAGCGGGAACTTCGATCCACACTCCGCGACCTCGCGGCCGACCCGGCTCCCGACCGACTGGTGGGGCGGGTGGCGTCCATTCCCTTGCACGCCCGGGCGTACGCTCCCCGGCCGTCATTCATCCGGGTCGCGACGGCCCTGGCCGCAGCCGCCGTGCTCGTGGTGGTCGCGGGTGCCGTGATCGTCACCCGACCGGGGAGCGGGTCGCCGCTCGGTGGCGGACCGCAGACCGTCGGCTCGCCGTCCACGCCGGCCACCCTGTCGCCCGTGGCATCGCCGTCGGCCGGGTCGCCGAGTGCATCGGGCGCACCGTCGTCCTCGTCCGCATCGGGCGCGCCCGCCGGCAGCCCCGTCCAGTCGGGCTTCCAGGCGATGTCGGTGACGTTCGCGTCGCCGGACCTGGGCTGGGTGCTGGGCACCGAGCCATGCACAAGCGCGCCATGCACCTCGATCCTTCGCACCTCGGACGGCGGGCGGACGTGGGTCGGGATCCCGGCCCCGCGCACGCCGATCAGCCAGGCCCCGGTGCAGCCCGGCTCGAATCCCGGCGTGGGCGCGCTGCGCTTCGCCGACCCGCTCGACGGGTGGGCGTTCGGGCCCGACCTCTGGGCCACGCACGACGGCGGGGCCACGTGGCATCGCGTGACGATCCCGGGCCTCTCCTCCGGCGCGGTGGTCGTCGCCCTCGAAGCCTCGGCCGGAACGGTCCACGCGGTGGCCTACGACGTGGCGACCACCGGGGGCGGGGTACGGATCGCGTCGAGCCCGGTCGGGACGGACGGCTGGAGCGTCTCGCCGACGCAGGTGGAGATCGGTGCGGGCCCGGTGCCGGCCGCGCAGCTGGTGCTCTCGGGCACCGCGGGCTGGGTGCTGGAGGTCGACCGGACGGTGGTCGGGGGCGCTCGCCTGGTGGCCGGCGCGTGGGTGCCCTGGACGCCGCCCTGCGCGACAGTGCAGGGCCCCGCCGTGCTCGCCGCCTCCAGCGCGACCGAGCTGGTGGCCGCCTGCGACGTGGGGATCTGGGGCCCGTCGCCGTCCGGTGGGCAGCAGGGCGAGCACCTGTACGTCTCGCACGACGGGGGTGCGACGTTCGGCGAGACGGGGACGACGGTGCCACTCGACGGCGTCGACGCGATCGCGAGCCCGGGGGCAGGGGCCATCCCGGCGGCCGGGAGCACGACGCAGGGGTCCGCGATCGTCGGCTCGTTCGATGGAGGTCGGACGTGCCGGACGGTGCTGCAGATCGGAGAGCCGGTGCTCACCTACCTTGGGTTCACCACGCCGTTGCAGGGGGTAGCGATCACGCGAACCGGCACGGGAACAGGCGGCCAGACGAGCCTCGGCACGCTGCTGGTGACCCGCGACGGCGGACGGACCTGGTCCTCCGCCACGTCGTACCGATGACCACAGGTTCTGACACACGGTAAGGCCCATCCCACTGACGCCGGTGCCTCCGCTCCTCCACGTGGTGGGCGAGCGGCCACGGACCGTCCGCCCGGACCTCCCCGCGCAGCTCCGTGTCGGTCAGCCACGCGCGCAGCTGCAGCAGGGCGCCGCCCGCCGGCCCGCATCGGGAAGCCACTTGCGCCCCACCTGCGGGGACGTAGACTGTCGCGTCAGGCCACCGGGTCCTGTTCGGGCAGGACCTGGCGAGCGCCCACAACCAGGCAATCCCCATCGCGAGGTTCCCGTGCCGCGCTACGTCCCGGCGTCATCGATGGAATCACCGCGCTTCACCGGGCCGTCGACTTTCGCGCGCCTGCCCTACGTGACCGCGCTCGAGGAGGTCGACCTGGCGGTGGTCGGGGTGCCGTTCGACACCGGGGTGACCTACCGCGTGGGCGGCCGCTTCGGGCCCAACGCAGTGCGGGCCGCGTCGGTGATGCTGCGGCCCTACAACCCGAACCTCGACGTGTCGCCGTTCGAGGTCCTCTCCTGCGTGGACGCGGGCGACGTGGCCATCGTGCCGGGCTTCACCGAGCGCAGCTACGCGGCCATCGAGCGGCACGTGGCGCCCATCGTGGCGGCCGGGGTAGTGCCCCTGCTCATCGGCGGCGATCACGCCTGCACGCTGCCCCACCTGCGCGCGACGCGCCCGCGCGGCCCGGTGGCCGTCATCGACTTCGACTCGCACACCGACGCCTGGGACAGCTACTTCGAGGAGAGGTACAACCACGGCACCTGGATGCGCCGGGCCGTCGAGGAGGGCCTCGTGGACACGGCCCACTCCATCGAGGTGGGACTGCGCGGCTCGCTGTACGGCCCCGACGACTGGACGAGCCTGTCCGACGAGCTCGGCCTGGCCTACCTGACCACCGAGCAGGTGCTCGGCATGGGCGCCGGCGCGGCGGCCGAGGCGATCCGGGCGCGGGTGGACGGCCGGCCCGCCTTCATCAGCTTCGACATCGACGTGGTCGACCCGGCCTTCGCGCCGGGCACGGGGACCCCCGAGCCGGGCGGCCTGTCCGCGCACGACGCCCTCGCGATCGTGCGGCGGCTCGCTGGCATCGACTTCGTGGGCTTCGACGTGGTTGAGGTGATCCCGGCCTACGACCCGGCCGGACAGACGGCCTTCCTGGCGGCCAACCTGGCCTACGAGATGCTCTCGCTGGTGGCGCTGCGGCGCCGGGACGGGCGCACCGGCGGATCGAGCGGATCGCGCGGATCGCGCGCCGGTGGCTCAGGCGCCGGGGGATCGGACACCGGGGCGGCACGCCCGTGATCGAGTCGACCGCCGCGGCGTTCCGCTGGCCCAACGGTGTCCGTGCCGCGGCCGCGGTCACGTTCGACGTCGACGCGGAGAGCGCGATCCTGGCGGACGCCCCGGAGGCCGCGTCACGCCTGAGCGTCATGACCCACCAGGCATACGGGCCGCGGACCGGCGCCCCGCGCCTGCTCCGGATCCTGGAGCGGCAGGGGATCCGTGCCACCTTCTTCGTCCCGGGCCACACCGCGGACCGATTCCCGGACGCCGTGCGTGCCATCCGCGACGCCGGGCACGAGATCGGGCACCACGGGTACTGCCACGAGCCGGTCTTCCGGGCGAGCGCCGCCGAGGAGGAAGCGTACCTGCTCCGCGGGCTCGACGCGCTCGACCGGGTCGCAGGCGTGCGGCCGGTGGGGTACCGCGCGCCGTGGTGGGAGACCACGTACCGCACCCCGGGGCTGCTCGCCCGCCACGGCTTCCGCTACGACTCGAGCCTGATGGACGCCGACCGACCGTACGTGCTGGACGCGACCGGGGCCACCGGCCTGGCCGGGGAGGCCGACGCGACCGCGCACGCCGCCTCGTCCGCGGTCGCCGGCGCGGCACCGGACCAGGCCACGCCCGCGCCGGTCCGTGCCCACCCCTCCTCCACCCTGGTCGAGATCCCCATCCAGTGGGGCCTCGACGACTGGGAGCAGTACGCGTACCTGCCGGGGCTCACCGGTTCCGGCGTGATCGAGAGCCCGGCCAAGGTGCTCGAGATGTGGACCCTGGAGCTCGAGGCGCAGGTGGCCGAGGGCGGGTGCTTCGTCCTCACCATGCATCCGTTCCTGACCGGTCGTGCGTCCCGCGCGGTCGCGCTCGAACGCCTGCTGGAGCGCATGCGCGCGACCGATGGGCTCTGGATCGCCACGCTCGGTGAGATCGCGGCGCACGTCGAGACGCTCGACCTGGCGCCGCTCCGGCACACGCCGCCCCCGCTGGACGCCCGACCACCCGAGGCACGCGCGACTGCGACCTCCTCCGGCACCGACGCCCGCCACGCACTCGAGGATTCCGCATGGACCTGATCATCCGGGGGGGCCGCGCCCATCCCACCGCCGATCGTCATCCCGAACCCGTCGACATCGGGATCGAGGGCGGGTCGATCGTCCGGATCGCCCCGCCGGGTGCCATCCCGGCCGCCCCGGGCACGCCCGAGCTGCGTGCCGACGGCCGGCTCGTCAGCCCGCCGCTGGTCGACCCCCACGTCCACCTCGACGCGGTCCTGACCGTCGGCGAGCCCCGGTACAACGAATCCGGCACGCTCATCGAGGGGATCCTCACCTGGGCCGAGCGCAAGCGAACTCTCACCCACGAGGACGTCAAGCGCCGCGCCCGCGAGGCGATCCTCTGGGAGGTCGCCCAGGGAACCGGCCTCATCCGCTCCCACGTGGACGTCTGCGATCCCAACCTCGTCGCCCTTCGCGCGCTCCTCGAGCTGCGCGACGAGGTGCGGGACATCGTCGAGCTCCAGCTGATCGCGTTCCCGCAGGACGGCATCCTGTCGTTCCCGGACGGCCCCGGGCTGATGCGCGAGGCGATGCGGCTGGGCTGCGACGTGATCGGCGGCATCCCGCACTACGAGTGGACCCGCGAGGACGGCGTGGCCGAGGTCCAGTTCCTCTTCGAGCTGGCACGCGAGACCGGCAAGCCGATTGACCTGCACTGCGACGAGACGGACGACCCCGAGTCGCGCTTCCTCGAGCACGTCGCCGCGCACACCATCCGCGAGGGCATGGGCGGCCGCGTGGTGGCCGGCCACACCACCGCGATGGGCTCGTACGACGACGCCTACGCGTTCAAGCTGATCCAGCTGCTGCGACGCTCGGGCGTCACGATCGTGGCCAACCCGCTCGACAACATCGTGCTGCAGGGCCGCTTCGACACGTACCCCAAGCGCCGGGGCATGACCCGCGTCAAGGAGCTGGACGCGGCCGGGATCAACGTGACCTGCGGCCACGACTCGATCATG
>JAJYDP010000460.1:0-2733 GCA_021777365.1 Chloroflexota bacterium
CCGCCGCCACCTCCCGAAGTCTCGTCGCGCGCCTGCGGCTATGTCCCCGCTCTCGGTCGAACGCAACAGCGCCGACCGGACCGGATTCCCGGTGCGTGACGCCCTTCAGGCACCCGGTCTTCGTGAGACGAACATGCAACGTCGGCTGACAGAGCAGGGCCTACCAAGGTTGAGCACCATCAAGGGATGGTGACGGCGAGCCCTGAGGTCACCCGCCACTTCGGCAGTCTGCCGCCCTAGCGACGGAGGTGCAGGGCCACCTCCCGCGCCCGCGCTTCGAGGACGTCATCGAGCGGCGGGAACGGGACCTCGCCGTAGCGCCGCCGGAGCGCGAGCCGGATCAGGTGGTCGGCGAGCGCTGGGTTCTTGGGGAGGAGGGGCCCGTGCAGGTAGGTGCCGTAGGCATGCCCGACGATGGCACCTTCGGTGTGGTCCTTGCCGTTGTTGCCCGCGCCCACGACGACGCGCCCGAGCGGTCGAGCCCCCGCCCCGAGATAGGTCCGACCGCCGTGGTTCTCGAACCCGACGAGTGTCCGGCTCTCCCACTCCACGACCACGTTGCCGACCATCCGCCCGCGCCCCGCGCTCGTGATGTCCCGGATGGTGACCTTCTCCTCGGCCGCCCAGTGGATCGTCTCGGCATCAAAGATCCCGAGGCCCTCGAGGTCGTCGCCGCGGAAGGGACGGTAGCGGCGGCCCCACATCTGGTAGCCCGCGCAGATGAGGAGCGCGACGCTGCCAGCGTCGATGGCCTCGCGGATGGCGTCGCCCTTCGCCACCACGAGGTCCCGGGCGATCAGGCGCTGCTGCGAGTCGGCACCCCCGCCCATGAAGAAGAGATCGACGGCGCACGGTTCGATCGGCGTGCCGACCTCAAGCGGCAGGATCTCGACGTCGATGCCCCGCCAGCGGCAGCGCTGCTGCAGACACAGCACGTTCCCCCAGTCGCCGTACTGGCTCAAGACGCTCGGATAGAGATAGCCGATCGTCAGCTTGACCGCGCTCGGGGAAGACGCGCCGGGCGTGCTCACGACCGTGGGTCTCCCGTGCCGCAGGCGCTCACGCCTGCCAGAAGGGCACGAGGTGCCCGCGCCGCACGAACATCTCCCGCAGCGCCCACATCGCCGTGTACGTCGCGATGATGGTGAGCTCTTGGCCGGGCGGGGTCCGGCGCAAGCCTTGATCGGCGGCATCCGCCAGGGAGGGGACCGTCGACAGCATCTGGAGGTCACCCGAGGCGCCCTCGAGGACGCCCGCGTACTTGAGCCGTACCGCCAGATCGGCGGCGCGATGACCCGAGGCGATCACCCACTCCAGGCGGCCGCAGAGCTGCTCGAAGCCGACGTCCCAGATCCACGAGACGTCCCGGCTGTCCTGGCCGTTGTCGTTGAGCGCGAGGACGAGCCGCAGCGTGCTGCGGGTGCGGAGCAGGATCTCTGTGACCTGGTCGAAGCTGCAGGGGTTCTTCACCAGCGCGAGCAGCACCCGGCGGCCGTCGAGCTCGAACCGCTCCAGCCGGCCGAAGGCCCCCGGCACGTCCCCCACCGCCTCCCTCACGACGTCGGGTCGGACACCGAGGCTGTACGCGGTCGCCGCCGCCGCGATCGCGTTGTACGCGTTGAAGAGGCCGGGCAGCGGGACCGCGAGGGTCTGCGGTCCCCAGGGCGTCTGGAGCTTGATGGTGGAGCCCTCGAGCCCCTCGACCTCGACCTGCCACGCCGAGAGGCGGGGCGTCGGCCGATGCCAGCCGCAGGCGGCGCAGGCGTAGTGGCCGAGGTGCGCGTAGAAGGAGCGGCTGTACTGGAGATCGCTCGCGCAGCGCGGGCAGCGGCGCGAGTCGGCGCTGTGCTGCAGCTGCGAGCGTCCCCAGCGCCCGTCCTCGAGGCCGTAGTAGAGCACCGGGTTCGAGACGGACTCCCCGAGATAGGCCACCAGCGGATCGTCGGCGTTCAAGATCAGGGTCGTGGAGGGCGGCAGCCGCTGGAACGCCGTGGCCCACAGCGAGGCCACGAAATCGACCTCGAAGTAGCGGTCGAGCTGGTCGCGGAAGAGGTTCGTGATGAGGATCATCCGGGGCGCTAATCCGTCGATCACCGCGGGCAGGTGGCCTTCGTCCACCTCGAAGATCCCGATGAGCTGCTCGCTCACCGGCAGCCGTCCGCGCCAGCTGGCCTCGGCCAGGAGCGTGGTCGTGATGCCGCGCAGCATGTTCGACCCCTCACGGTTCGTGAGGGGGGTGAGGCCTGCGCCCCGGACCGCCGCCACGATCATCCGCGTGCTGGTGGTCTTGCCGTTGGTACCGGTGATGAGGAGCGAGCCGTTGCTGATGTGCTGCGCCAGCTCACCGGCGAGGCGGGGGTGGATGCGCTCGGCGACGAGACCGGGGAGCGAGGTCCCGCCGCGGCCCGAGCGGCGCAGCAGCCAGCGCGTCCCCTTGCCGGCCTCGAGGGCGACCAGCGCGGCGGCGGTGGGAGACACAGACCGAGAGCCCCGCTCAGGCGCGCTTCTGCGCGAGGAGCGAGATCCAGTAGGGACGCACGATCAACTCGATGACGCCGCACTGCTGCGCGAAGCTGAGCCGCTGGACGCGTTGGACGAATCCCGGGCTGACCGAGTGCTCGGCCACGTCGAGCGGGATCTCCTGGTCGTAGTAGTCGGTGAGCCGGAGCACCGCCAGGCCGTTCGCCTCGAGCCAGGCCACGATCTCGGCCAGCTTCAGGTGGTTCTCGAAGA
>JAJYDP010000460.1:2743-4725 GCA_021777365.1 Chloroflexota bacterium
GCCGGTGGCCCATTCCCGCACGATCGCGAGTTTGCGGTCGAAGTCGAGCGGATCGCAGTCCCAGGCGAGGGTCCGGAGCATCTCCTGCTGGACCCGGCGTTCCCAGTTGCCGTAGTAGCCGTAGATGCCGGTGCGGAGCACGCCGCCCGGCCGGAGCGCACGGGCCAGGATGGCCACGCCCTCGGCGGGATCGGGCAGGTGGTGGATGGTGCCCCAGGAGACGATGTAGGCGAAGCGCTCCTGGTCCTCCATCTGCATGATGTCCTGGACCAGGGCGCGGGCGTTCGGCACGCGCTCCGCGGCCAGCGTCGCGTTGGCGCGCTCGACCGACACCGACGAGAGGTCGTAGCCGAGGAAGCTCGTGTCCGGGAACTCCTGCGCGTAGTCGAGCATCATCAGGCCGGTGCCGCAGGCGAAGTCGCCGAACTCCTGCCCCCTCACCTCGATGCCCATCTGATCGAGAAAGCGGCGCACGTAGGCGGCGTGGTTGCGGTATGTGTGCTTCCGCTGGGCGGGCGGGAAGGGATGCTGGCGGTACATCTCCCGGACGCGAGCGACGATCTCGTCGCGCGTGGCCGCCTGGTCGCTCGGGGGCACAGATCGCGAGCCGGCGGTCATCTGCCGCTCCCTCCCGCCAGCGCACATCCAGGCCTGCTACTGCCCCGTCCTGCTGGCGCCCGGACCACCGCCACCACCTCCCCCACGTGTCGGCACGGCCACCGTACTGAGCGACCCGCGCCGTGTCAAGGTTGGGGGCTCGACATGTGTGGACGGCCAGACTGCTGTACTGATCGAAGCGCTCGTCCCCACCCGCGAGACGACCGCTTCTGCCAGGGCCGGTGGCCCCTCGCCCGCAGCCAGGCGGGGAGCCAGGCGCACGCCCGCCACGAGTATCGTGCGGCCCGGGGCGGCACGACGAAGCTCGGGAGACCATGGCGCGGCGTGGGATCATGGGAGCATCCCGTGCCGCACAGCTGCCGCCGAGCGGGTCGGTTGTCTCGACTCGCCGCCGGCGACCAGCGCGCCGGTAGATGGACGCGTCGAGTGAGCCAACCGCCGGGGTGGCGCCGCAGACGATGGCGACAGGACGTAGCGTTCGCCGCCGTCACCGCCATGGTGCTCGCGGCCGCCGCCGGCTGCGGCCAGACGGCGAGTCGGCCGTACCCGAGCGCCGCGCCGAGCGAGGCCGCGACGCTCGCGCAACGGAGCGCCCCGCCGGGCCCGACCCTGGCGGTGGCTTCCAGCGCCGCGGCTGCCGCGAGTGCGACGGCGCCGACGGCCAGCGAGACCGCGGCACCGGCGAGCGCGCCTGCGCTGCGCCCGCTGCTCGACGTGACGGGCCGCGGGTTCGGCACCACGCAGCGCTTCCGGACCCCGGCGGCGTGGACGATCACCTACCGCTTCGACTGCACCCGCTACGGAGCCGAGGGCAACTTCCAGGTGGTCGTCTACACGCAGGGCCAGCTCGTCGAGGTGGCGGTCAACCGCGTGGCCTGGTCTGGCCGCGGCCAGGCCCTCGAGCTCCAGGCCGCCGGAGAGACGTCGCTCCAGATCAACTCCGAGTGCGACTGGCAGGTGGTCGCCCAGCCCTGAACGTGAGCGGGCCGACGACGCGGCGCTCACTGCTCGCGGCGCCGCCTTCGTGGTGTGAACGCCGCAGGGCGCGCAGCAGCCGGCGGACCATCACGATCTGCTCATCGTGCGGCGCCGGCCTGCGGGGCGCAGGGGCTGGCCTCAGGCCGCCCGACGACCCTGTGGATCGGACCAGCCCCGGCCACGCGGCCTCAGCCGGCATGCCGACTGGCGCGGACCCGGGCGATGGGCGGCAGGTCGATGACTCGGACCCCGGCGTTCGCGAGGGCCTGCTCGTGCTCGTGGTCCGCGCCACCCGGTGCTCGCAGCCGAGCGCCTCGGATGTCGCGCGAGTGACCTGGTAGCCGGCGGCCAGCACCAGGGCGAGGTGGCGCCGGCAGAGCAGGATC
>JAJYDP010000461.1 GCA_021777365.1 Chloroflexota bacterium
AGATGCTCTACGGCATCCGGCTCGACGCGCAGCGCCGGCTCGCCGCCGAGGGGTACGCGGTGCGCGACCTCATCGCGTATGGCTCGGCGTGGTACCCCTGGTACATGCGCCGGCTCGCGGAGCGGCCGGCCAACGTGCTCTTCGCGCTGCGGCAGATCGTGGGGTAGCCAGGAGTATCGTGGAGTCGTGAAGGGCGATCGAGTCGAGGCCGTCGTCGACACCGGGCAGGGCGTCCAGACCTTCGAGATCGTCGCCACGCGGGCCGGTCGCCGCATCGAGGTCGTGACGTCCCGCGGGGTGGTCGAGGTCCGTGAGGTCACCCGCACCGGCCAGCCCGTGCGGACGGGCCGGTTCATGACCAGCCGCCTGATCGCGCTGGTCGAGCATCCCGCGGTGGACGAGCGGGGCCGGGTCGAGGTGACCACGCGACATCGCATCCAGCGCGACCGCGGGTAGGCGGAGGTTCCGCTCGGCTACCGGACGAGGCGAACCCGCCGGCGCGATGCGCACGCTCTCCGCCACTCGACCGCCGATCCCTCGCGCGCACTCGCGAGCCCACGGACCGTGGCCTGGGCCGCGGACGGACACGGCGACCGCTAATATCCGTCGATGAGCGTTGACCGGTTCTCGGCGCTGGCCGACCCGAACCGGCGGCGGGTACTCGGTGCGCTGGCGGGGAGCGGACCCGGCGGTGCGACGGCCGGAGAACTCGCCGCGCTACTGCCGATGGGCCGCTCACTCGTCTCGTACCACCTGGCACGGCTGGTCGCCGCCGGGCTGGCGTCGGCCTCGCCCGATCCGGGCGATCGCCGTCGCCGCCTCTACCGCACATCGGTGCCGGTCGCGCCGCGACACACGCCGGCCGTCCCCGGGGCGTGGGACCGTGGCAGCCCGATCCGTCCGCTCGTCCCTCCGGCCGGGGAGTTGCCGCAGCCACAGGCCGGCCAGCTGGCCGTACCGTCCGGTGGCATCCAGCCCAATCTCGGCCAGGCCCTGCCCGGGCCGCTGCGGGACGCGCTCGCCCGGTTCCTCCGGGTGCGCCGGGTGGCCACGGGCGAGCTGCTCTTCTCGCAGGGCGATCCGGCCAGCGGCATCTGGTTCGTCGAGTCCGGGGCGGTCCGGCTGTACGCCGCCGACGAGGACGGACGGGAGCAGACCCTCCAGGTCGTGCGGCCCGGGGCGTCGTTCAACGAGGTGCCATTCTTCGATCATGGGCCCGAACCGGTCGCGGCGCAGGCCGTCGAGGATTCGGTCGTGCTCGTCCTGCCCGCCGAACGTCGCGACGAGATCCTGCGAGAGATCCCCGGGCTCGCGATCGCCGCGTCGGCGAGCTTCGCCTTCCGCCTTCGCCAGACGATCGCCCTGGTGGAGGATCTCTCCTTCCGCCAGGTGGCGGGTCGCGTTGCGCGCGTCCTGCTGCAGGCGGTCGAGCCGCACGCCGGGGTCGGAGCGGGATCGGGAGGGCTGGCGCTCACGCAGCGCGAGATCGCCGAGATGGTCGGGTCGAGCCGCGAGGTCGTGGCCCGCACGCTGCGGCAGCTCGAGCGGGAAGGGCTGATCCGGATCGCGCGGGGCCGCATCGTGCTGCTCGACCGGGACGGGCTCGCCGGCCGGGACTGACCGGGGCGCTCGCACCGAAGTCACAGCGGGTCGGGCGGACTGCGGGCCACCCTGTCGCCGTGATGCTCAGCATCCTCGAACCGGCCGGTCAGGCCCTTCTCGCCCCACCTCCGCGGGTCGATCTCGTCCGCTGCGTGCTCTGCGGTGCGTGCGTGGTCGCCTGCCCAGAAGGGGCCATCAGGCGCGCGCCGGACGCGTTCGGCAAGGCCTCGGTCGCCCGGGTCGACGACGCGCGCTGCACCCGGTGTGCAACGTGCGAGGAGTCCTGCCGCCGCAGGCCGAGCGACCAGGCCTGATCGCCTGGGAAGCCCGAGGCAGAGGGGCCGCATGGTCCAGGCCGATGTCGGGGCGACGTGCCGTCCCCCGGGTACGAAGTTGGACCACGTGGTCGGGATGACGACGGCTCGACCTCGAGGCCCGGTCGAGGACGACGCCGGGCTCCACTGGATGGCCTCGGCGATCCGGGAGCTGGGCGCGTCCCGATCGTTCGGCGACCTGGCGGCGACAGCCGCCTCCGTCACGGCACACATCGTCGAGAGCCGCGCAGTGGTGGTGCTGATCCGGCTCCACCCCGACGGCGTCCGTGTCGTGTCGTCGAGCGCCGGTCCGATGGAGCCCGCCGACGCGCTGCTGTGCCTGTTCCATGACGGCCAGTGGGGCGCTACGTCGATGCCACTGCCCGCGGCGTGGCTCGGATTGGCGCCGGCGGATCCCCCCGTGTGCTGGATCGACGCGGTCCCCCTCGACGACTCACGAGGCACCGAGGGCTGCGTGCTGCTGACCGAGCTGCCGGACGGGTCTCCCCCTGGCACCCGGGCGCGGGCGCAGGCCGGGCTGGTGGCGGCTGCCGTGGGGGCCATGCTCAACCATCTCCACCCCGGCGTCGAGACCTCGGCCTTCGAGGAAGGTGCCCGCTGCGAGCGCCGGCGCATCACCATGGAGCTGCACGACAACGCCATCCAGTCGCTCTACGCGGCGGGCCTCTCCCTGGAGGCCGCCGCCCGGTGCGACTCCACGCCGGGACCCGCACGCGAGCCGCTGCGTCGCTCGCGCGCGACGATCGACCGGGCCATCGACGATCTCCGCGGCTACATCGACATGCTCGAGCGCCGCGACCCGACGGTCCCGGAGCTCGGCGCCGGGCTCGACGCGCTGGCCGCGGAGGCGGCCGCTGCCGGCATCGCCGTCACCGTCGAGGTCGCCACGTGCGAGCCCGTCTGCCTTCCCGACGGACCGCGCCGGGAGTTGCTGCTGCTGGCCCGCGAAGCGGTGTCGAACGCGAGCCGGCATGCGCATGCCGCCCATGTCCTGGTGCACCTTGCGGTCGACGCCAGGACCGTGCACCTGGTGATCCAGGACGACGGCGTCGGCTTCGACCCGCTCGACGCGTCGCCGGGTCTCGGGATGCGCACGATGGAGGACCGGGCCGCGGCGCTGCGCGGGCACCTCGAGATCACCAGCGCACCCGGCCAGGGCACGCGCGTGGTGTTCGAGGGGCCCATGCGCTGGCTCCCGATCGTCCGCCGGGCCGAGGTGCCCGCTTGACCTCACCGATCCGCCTGCTCATCGTCGACGATCACGAGGTGGTCCGCGCCGGACTGCGGGCACTCTTCGACGTAGTCGATCGGGTGGAGGTCGTCGGCGAGGCCGAGGACACCGCCACTGCGCTGGCCGAGCTGGACCGCACCGACCCCGATGTCGTGCTGATGGACCTCCGGCTGGGCCACGAGAGCGGCGTCGACGCCTGCCGGGCGATCCTCGCGCGACGCCCGCCCACCCGGGTCCTGCTCCTCTCCGCCTACGCGGACGAACGGGCCGCCGCACAGGCGCTCGAGGCGGGGGCCGTGGGGTTCCTGCTGAAGCGCTCGAGCGGCCAGGCGATCATCCGCGCGGTCAAGGGCATCGGGGATCCCGACGCCATCGTCGACCTGGAGGTGATGCGTCGACTGGCCGGCGCGACGCACCCGTCGGTTTCGATCGAGCCGCTGACGCCGCACGAGCGGGAACTCGCAAGGCTGGTCGCGGAGGGGCTCACCAACCGCCAGATCGCGGCTCGGCTGGGCTCGCCCGAGGCGACCGTCAAGGCGCAGATGAGCCGGCTCCTCGCCCGGCTGGGCCTGGCGAACCGGGGCGAGGTCGGGGCACGCCTGGCCGTCCTTTCGGAGGGCCCGACGCCCGACTCGACCGAGCCGGACTGAGTCCGTCAGGACCATCGGACGTCCGTCGCCGGAGGACCCGGGACCTCCCGCGTGACGTTCGGCGCTGCCGCTGGCGAAGATGCGCGGTCACGCTGCCGCCGAGCACGACGGTGCCGTCCGCGACGTGCGTTCCGACCGGAGGAATCACGATGACCGAAGAGAGTCCCGGCGAGCGGCTCAACCTGGCGGATCACCTGTCGCAGCTGCCGCGGCGACGGCTCTCCCGCCGGACCTTCCTGAAGGGCTCCGCGGCACTCGCCGGCACGGCTGCCGCGGCCGGCGTGCTGGGATCCGAGACCCCGGTGCTCCGGGCGCTCCAGCCGGCACAGGCCGCGGACGCAACGAGCCCCGAGACCGTGGTACGCACCGGCCACTCCAACAACTGCGACGGCGCGTGCGGGCTCGACGTCCACGTGGTCGACGGCAAGATCAAGCTCATCGAGGGCGCCCCGTTCGACTCGACCACGGTCAGCGGCGCGGCCGCCCAGGACTTCCCGCCCCGGATCTGCCTGCGAGGCGTCTCTCAGGCGGAGAACGTCTACAGCCCGGACCGCGTGAAGTACCCCTACCGTCGCGTCGGTGAGCGCGGCTCCGGGCAATGGGAACGGATCAGCTGGGACGAGGCCACGACCGAGATCGCCACGAAGTTCAAGGAGATCCAGGGGAAGCACGGGCCGACGTCCGTGTGGGTGGCGCCGTACACCGGGTCGCTCTCGATCATCGAGGGGGTCATCGGCGCGGGGTACCGCTTCGCCAGCGTCATCGGGGCCTCGGCCGGCGACTTCGAGGGCGACAACGAGGGCGACAGCTCGACGCCGGCGGGCTTCAACTACGTGCTCGTCGACCCGCAGAACCCGGCCAACGGCGGCGGGTTCCTCGACGGGCACGAGTACACCGACCTGGCC
>JAJYDP010000462.1 GCA_021777365.1 Chloroflexota bacterium
CGCTGGAGCCGATCCGCACGGCGTTCGCCGGGGACGGCCGCGCGTGCCCCACCTGCGGCCGGACGAACTGGCCGTGGCAGGGGACGTGCGGGCGGTGCGGGGAGGTCCTCGACGACCGCTAGGGTGCTGGTCCCGTACACCGACCTGCGGCCGGAGGTGCGCGAGGCGCTGCGGGGGCTCCGCCCGCGGTACGTGGACGTGTCCGGCCACGAGTGGGCGTACTGGAGGCTGCTCGGAGACGTCTGGAGACGGGCCGAGACGGTCGTCGTGGTGGAGCATGACGTGGTACCGCAGCCGGGGGTCGTGCAGGCGCTCCTCGACTGTCCCTCGGAGTGGTGCGCGGTCCCCTACCAGATGGGGCAGCACGTCGGCACCGGGTTCGGCTGCACGAAGCTCTCCGGCTCCCTGATGGTGAGGATGCCCACGGTCGTCTCGCGCATCCTGCCGCAGCACCGAAGCTGGACGGCGCTCGACTCCATCGTGCTCGGGACGCTGCGCCGCAACGGCGTCGAGGAACACGTCCACGGCGACCTCACCGCGACGCACCTGCACTACGATGCCGGCGGGCGCGACCTGCGGCCGAGGCAGCCAGACAGGAGGATGGCCCAGACGATGCGGATGCTCTACGTCGGCACCGGACGCTACCTCAACGGCGTCCCGACCGCCGACTTCGACACGGACGACCCGGCGCTGGTCGCGCGCTGCCTCGGATCGGGGCTGTACGTGACGCTGCCCGAGCCCGAGGAGCAGGCGCCCGCTCCCGAGCCCGTACCCGCGGCGCAGACGGACGAGCCCGCCCCGGCGGAATAGCGGAACGGAGGAACGTCACTGCCCCTCACGAACACCGGCGAGATCGCGGTCTCGGCGCTGCAGATCTTCTCGGAGGCCGGGCGCCTGACCTCGACGAACACGAACCCCGGATACACCACCCTCGCGGCGGCGATCACGTCGTCGTCCGCCACGTCGATCACGGTGACGAGCGCCGCCGGCTTCCCGGCCAGCGGCAACTACTACGTCATGATCGACAGCGAGCAGATGCAGGTCACGGCCGGTCAGGGGACGACCACGTGGACCGTGACGCGCGGGACGAACGGGACCACGGCGACGACGCACCTCGTCACGGCGTACGTGTTCCAGAGCGCCACCACCGTCATCCCCATCGAGCCCACGTTCTTCGAGCCGAAGATCGCCCGCTACAAGCCCAAGCTGATGCGGGACAGCTTCGTGGCCTACTACGAGTCGATCATCGTCTCGGAGACCTCGGAGCTGAAGGGCGTCAAGATCCCGGCCACGTTCGAGGTGCTGACGTGGCTGCTGCAGTACGCGGTCGGGCCGGTCACCGCGACCGGCGGGCCGGCATACTCGTGGCCGTACACGCCGACCAACAGCAGCGACACGCTGCTCGGCATGGGCATGGAGATGTACAACGACACGGCGGCCTACCACGCCGCGGCGATGTACTGCGACCAGCTCGTGCTCGACATCGTGCGCGGCACGGACTCGGCGCAGCTCACGGTCGACTTCCTCGGCCAGCAGGCGTTCGCGATGGGCGCCAAGACGCCGGCCCTGACGACCCCGGTCGCGCCGGGGGCCAACTTCCTGAACCTCGTCAACCCGGCCTACACGAGCGTGTACCTCGACACCACGACGTACGGGTCGACGCTGCACAACGACTTCGAGAGCGTGAAGCTCACCCTCAAGAACGGCATCCAGCAGCTGTTCTTCCTGAACGGCGTGCTCTACCCGACCAGCATCGCCCGCTCGATGCGCTTCCTCGACGTGGAGCTGGTCCAGTGGTTCGACGACGCGACGGAGCTGGCCAACGCCATGAACGCGGTCGGCAACGGCGTGTACCGCAAGGTCCAGATCACGTCGGACGGCCCGCAGATCGGCACCACCGGCACGGACAACGCCCTCACGGTCGACGCCGGCCTGTACTGGGACACGTTCCCGTTCAAGGTCGACAAGGACGTGTGGGCGCTGACCATGACCGGCTCGACCGTCTACGACCCCGGACAGGGCAACGACTGGTCGATGTCGCTCGTGAACGGCATCGCCGCGGCGCAGTAGTCCGTGGCCGTCTTCGACGAGGGGTGGGTCGCCTTCAAGGCTGCGGCAGGCCCGATCCTCGTCTCGGAGCTGGAGGCGCAGAGCCCGGTCGGGGACGAGTACGACCCCGACGCCGGGACGCTGGCGCACAGCCACTCGGCGCGCGACGGTGACGGGGGCCGTCTGGAGCTGGTCAGCACCGACCAGCGCGGCCCCATCGCCGCCTACGTCATCCGCGGTACCCGAGCGCACCCCATCGACCCGGTGAGCGCCACCATGCTCCACTGGGTCGGGCCGGAGGGCGACGTGTTCGCCCGCCACGTCGAGCACCCGGGGACGCAGCCGGACCCGTACAACCAGCGCGCTTGGGAGGCGAGGCGCGACGAGCTGGTACGACTGTTCCGCGCCACCGTGAGCGACCGCATGGTCGTCGCCTTCCTGAACCCGTGGCGCGGACGCAAGCTGTGAGAGGGATCAGTGTAGATGCCTGACGTCGGCTTCCTCGCGCGATACGCCCAGCCGGTCGAACTCGATCTCGGAGACGGGTACTGGGTGAAGCACCGCCGCTACCTCCGGCGCGAGGACTTCGCGGCCGCCAACGACAAGCTGTTCTCGCCGGTGGTGCGGATCACCGGCGCGGGCGAGGACGAGCAGCGGTCGGAGACCTCCGGCGCGCTGAACACGAGCGGCCAGCAGGACGAGTACGTCGCCCGCGCGCTCGTCGAGTGGAACCTCACCGACGAGGCCAACGCGCCGATCCCGCTGGGGACCGTGCAGCCGGGCGTCGGGCCGGACGCGGCACGGTACGCTGCCGTGCGGATGCTGCCGTCCGAGGTGTTCGACCGTATCCTCTCGGGGATCGACGGCGTGAACCCGCGGCGGGGCAAGGAGGGGAAGGAGGAGGCCAAGCGCGAGCAGGCCGCCGCCGACCGCTTTCCGGGCGCGGCTGGTGCTGGGACTGAAGCGCCGAAGCCCCGTTCCCGCTGACGTCGCGGAGTACCTGCAGGCTCGGAAGTTCTGGCGGGAGCTGGGGGTCCCCATGACTGACGAGCCGCTATCGCAGTGGCCGGAGGCCAAGCTGCGGCGCTGGGAGATCATCCACGACGCCGTGGCCGCCTTCGAGGCCGCGGAGATCGAGGAGGCCCAGCGGCAGGCCCGCCGGGAGGCCGAGGCTCGGTCCCGGCAGCGGCACTAGCATATCCACGGACACATCTCACGAGGTAGTCACTGGCCGACGAGACAGAGTCCGTCACCGTCGAGATGGCCGTCGCAGCCCGAGACGGCGCGACCGCCATCTTCCAGCAGATTGTCGGCGGGCTGCGGGGCGTCGAGACTGCCGCCAACTCCGCCCGGGGCGCGATGACCCTCGCCGCCGGCGCGCTGGGGGTGGCCGCGGCCGGCGCGCTCGCCTACGGCGTCGATCAGGCGACGAAGTACCAGTCGGCGCTGGTCGACGTCCAGAACAACGCGCACCTCACCGCTTCCGAGACGCAGGCGATGGGGCAGGCCATCCAGCAGACCGCGATCGGCACGACGAGCAGCGCGAACACGATGGTGCAGGCGCTCGCCCCCATCGCCGGGGAGCTGGAACGCGTCACCGGCAGCACCCTCAACGCAGCCGACGCGAGCAAGGTGCTGACGGCGGCGCAGGACCTCAGCGAGTCGACGAACACGGCCCTCGCCACGTCGGTGAAGTCCATCGCCGACACGCTGCTCGTGTACCACCTGAACACGAGTCAGGCCGCGCAGGTGTCGACCGACTTCTTCGACGCGCAGGCCCAGCTCGGCATCGGCGCCGGGCAGCTCTCGTCGATGCTCCAGCGCCTCCAGCCGCGGCTCGCCGGGTCCGGCACGAGCATCGAGCAGCTCCTCGGCATCGTGCGGGAGCTGGAGCCGACGCTGGGCTCCGGCAGCCGGGCGATCATGTACGCCGGCACGGTGCTGCAGGCCCTCCAGTCCCCGTCCACGACGGCCACGAAGGCGCTCGCGTCGCTGGGGATCACGCTCACCGACGCGAAGGGCAAGTTCGTGGGCTTCCCGGCCGCGCTGGACGCCATCAAGGCGGCGTACGACCGGCTCCCCGCCTCGGTGGCCGCGGGGTCGAAGGAGATCAGCAAGCAGACGCTCCTGTACTCGCTGTTCGGCCGGCAGGCGAACGTCGCGACGGCGCTCATTCAGGGGGGCGCGAAGGGCATCGCGGACAGCACCGCCGCGCTGCAGGCCAACGGCACGGCGGCGGACGCGGCCGGCCGGAAGGCGCAGACGCTCGGCGAGGTGATGTCGATCCTCAAGGACGACTTCGAGACGGCCATGACCGCCATCGGCGGGCCGGGCGTGAAGGCGCTGTCCGGGCTGGTCGGGGGGATCGAGCAGGTCGTCGACGGCATCTCTCGCCTCGTCGTGCAGTTCCCCGGCCTGTCCGCCGCGGTGCTGGCGGCGGTCGCGGCGCTGGGCGGCTTCGTGGGGCTGACGCGGCTGCTCGGGCCGCTGCTCGGCGGGCTCGGCATCGACGTGGGCGCCATCGCAGCGCCCGTGATCGTCGTCGGAGTCGCCATCGCCGGACTCGTGCTGGTCGTCCAGAAGGTGCCGGGCGTGCTGGCCCCGGTGGAGGACGCGCTGACGGCGGTCGGACGGCTCCTGCAGGGCCTCGGGCCGGCGTTCGGGGAGGTCGCC
>JAJYDP010000463.1 GCA_021777365.1 Chloroflexota bacterium
CATGCCGCCAACACTTCACGGAGTCCAAGTCGGAGCGCCGCCGGCTCGGCCGAGCGCCACTCGGCTTCGGTAGATGACATGGGGCCGCTCCCTCGCATATCCGAGCCGCCCACGGCCGCTCGCGCCGTGAACAGCATAGCAGTCTTCTAATCTTCCATGCAATAGTTGACAAAGAAGCGCAGGGCCGCTACCGTGTCTTCGAACGCTCCTTAGAACAAGAGAGCAGCAACGAGACAGGAGGTCGATATGACCCACATCGAGTACCGCACGGAGCGGATCAGCACGGACGGCAAGGGACTGTCCGCGGTCGCGGAAGAGCTGGCGAAGCTGGGCGCCGAGGGCTGGCAGGTCGCCGCCACGGAACGGCAGGCGGGCTGGACGCCCGGGACAAGCGCGGTCACGGTGCTCCTGCAGCGCCCCGCCAGTGACACGGAGTCCGGCCGCGGGGCGGTGCGCGCCGCCTGAGCGGCCGTCTTCCTTGGTGACATGCGTCGCGGCTGGCCCCCTGCACCACGGGTGACCCTGCCGCGCGCACTTTCGCACAGCGCCGTGCGCGCCTTGACGTGCACGGCGCTGTGTCGCATCCTGAGCCTCCTGAGCCCGCGGCCGTTCCATAGAAGAGTTGAAGATGGCTGCTGACCGTGTCCACCACTCCACAACCGATCGCGCCGCGAAGGACGCGCTCAACGACCAGTTCGCGCGCATCGGCAAGGCGTTCGCCAGCGGACGCCGGATCGAGTTGCTGGATGTGCTCGCGCAGGGGGAACGGAGCGTCGAGGCACTCGCACTCGAGCTCGAGGTCGGCGTCGGCTCGGCGTCGGCGCACCTGCAGGCGCTGCGCGCGGCCGGCCTGGTGACGACCCGCCGCGAGGGGACGCGCATCTTCTATCGGCTCACCGGTGACGACGTGTATCGCCTGCTCGCCGAGCTGCGCGAGGTGGCGCACGGCCGGATCGCCGACGCGGAGCGCGCCGCACGCGCGTACCTCGGCTCCCCCGATGGCCTGGAGCCCGTGGGCCGCGACGAGCTGCTGCGCCGGGTTGAGGCGGGCGACGTCGTCGTGGTGGACGTGCGGCCCGCCGCCGAGTACGCCGCCGGCCACATCGCGGGCGCCATCTCGCTCCCCCTCGATGAGCTCGAGGCGCGCCTGGCCGAGCTGCCGCCCGAGCGCGAGGTGGTCGCCTACTGCCGAGGCCCGTTCTGCGCGCTAGGTGGCCGCGGGATCGAGGTACTGCGGCGCCACGGTCGGCGCGCCCGGCGCCTGGTCGATGGGCTCCCCGAGTGGCGCCTTGCCGGCTTGCCGGTCGTGAGCGGAGACGCGGACCGGCGGCGCGCCTGACGTACGGTCTCCGCGAGACGACCGAGCGCAGACGTTAGCATCGCCGCTGCGGCCCCGACGCGGGGCGCGAACATCCCCGTGTGCGGGGCGTCGATTGGCCGCCCGACATCCTCGCGTTACAGCTGGATCAGATCAGGCCGCGTTCCCGCTCCGCCCCGGGCGGGGTGGCGCAGGTACCGTGTCCCGGCCGGAAGCGCCGCTTGGGCATGACGCAACCGACGGCGACCACGAAGCCTGGTTCAGTGCCCCTCCTGATGCGCTCCAGGCAGGCGGTGCTATTTCGTCGCTCTGCGGCCGTAGGTCTCCGGTTCGAGAGCGGCGAGGTCTGAGCCGGGTGAAAGGGGACGACGTTCCACAGGATGGTGCGCTCTTCCAGCCCGAGTTCACCAAGGCACCGTGGACGATCGTCGCCGACGGCTCCCGCCAGCCTTCCGGCCTCACCGACGACCACTGCGATTGGGGCAGATAGCGTTCGCTCCGGAGCCTGGTCGTCCGCCAGTCAACAGCGCCACGCGAATGTCGCGCGCGTCCCGCACCTGCCGCTACCAGCGCCGCCAGGCTCTTGCATTCCTCGCGGGTCTTGTACGTACTGCTCGGCGAGCCCGTTTGCGGGCTGACGCCGGAGGCGGAGGTGCAGCAACGTGGACCCCAGTACCCTGGCCGGGATCCTCATCGTGGCGGCCATCGCGCTCGCCGCCTGGACGCGCGGCGCCAAGGACTCACCGGCTGACGATCCACCCGCCCGAAGGGTCGTCGTGGAGGAGCTCGACCCTGCCGGGCGCGTCACTCGCCGGGTGGTCCTGTAGCGATGGACCCCTACCGGGTGCTCGGCATCTCCCCTTCCGCAAGCCCGGCCGAAGTGCGCGCGGCGTACCGGCGCCAGGCTCGCCTACGACATCCCGACCACGGCGGATCGACCCAGGAGATGGCGCTGCTGACCGCCGCCTACGCCGCCCTCCGTCAGGACCCGGCCGGTTGGGCACGCGCTGAGAAGGAATGGGCCGGAACCTCCGCACAGGGCGCCCCGGCGCGCCGCAGCGAGCCCGATCATCGGCCTGCCGGGGCAAGCACTTCGGCCACTTGGTGGCCAACCCAGCAGCGTCTGGACCGGAAGGCCGAGGTCGTTGCCTGGCTCGTACTGCTCGTCGCCGCCGGCGTGCTGGTGCGGATCGTCGCGGTCCTGCTGGGACCGCCCCTCGACAGCTCCTACTTTCTCCAGCTCTGGGCGGCCGTCATGGTCGCCTGGCTGGCACAGGACGAATGCGGCCGCCTGTGGCGCTGAGCGCGATGGATCGATGCTCCTGCATGGAGCCCGGACGCGGGGGCTGGCCCGCCTCCGAGGCCGGGTGCCCAACGCTCGCCGGAGTGACGGACATTCCGGTGCGGGGAAGCACCACAACGCTTGACCGGAAGGCGCTCCCGCCGACACTGTCGCGTGCCTTCCAGCGACGACCTTCAGCTCGCACCCATCTCCCCCGAGGCCGACTGGCTGCGCCCCGCGCTGACCCAACCGGGTGAGATGGTCGCCGTCCGCAGGCAGCGCGAGGATCGCCCGCAGGGCTGGACAGATCCGGAATCCTGCCCAGAGTCTCACCATGAACGACCCCGAGTGCCCCATCCTGCTCTCGGTGGAGATGGCCGCCAAGGCCCTGGGTGTGCCCGCCGCGACGCTCTGGTCGTGGTGCCGCGAGGGGCGCATCCCGTACGTCCCCGCCGGCCGTCGCTACTACATCCCCAGGGAGGTCCTCTTCCCCACCTCGGGAGACTGGCGGGAGAGCTGGGTGGGGGCACAGACCCGGTGGCCCAGCCATGAACCCGACCGGACGCCACGCCCAGAAGCGGCGCCGCCACGGCGAGGGGACATCGCTCCGGCGCAGCGTGCGGCGGGGCGACGACCACCGGCGCCACAAGCCGTACATGGTGGCGATCTCGCTGGGGACCGACCCACTGACTGGCAAGCGGCTTCGGCGGTACTTCTACGGAGCAACCCCCGCCGAGGCACGCGAGCGCGCCGACGACTGGCTCCATCAGGCGGTCCCAGCCGATCCTGATGAGGAGCCCGACCCGACCGTCGGGGAGATGCTCGATCGCTGGCTGGAGGACGAGCGCCGGGCGGTCAAGCCCGGGACCTGGGACCGCTACGAGGTCACCGTCCGCCGGTACCTCAAGCGCGACCTGGGCGAGCTCCCGCTGCGCGACCTCAAGGCGGCCCGGATCCGGGCGGCGATCCCGCTCTGGGGAGCGGCGCACAACCAGTGGTACGCCTTCCACCGCCTGCGGGCGGCGCTCGCCTGGGCGCTCCGGCAGGACGACCTCGCGGAGCTACTCCCCCGTAACCCCTCCGACGGGGTGCGCGCCCCGGCCAAGCCCAAGGGTCGGGTGGCCCCGGTGATCGGACCCGAGCGGGCCAGGACGATTCTCGCGGCGATGGCAGACGACGTATTCGCCGCCCTGACGGTCGTGCTCGTGGCCCTGGGACTGCGCCGCGGCGAGGCCCTGGGGTTGCGCTGGCAGTACGTCGACTTCGAGGCCCGGACGATCAAGACGCCCTACCAGCTCCTGCGGACGCCCACGAAGGTCCGGACGAAGGAGGAGACCGAGGCCGGCATCCTGTTCCGCCTGGTCGAGGTGAAGCGCGAGCGCAGCGACCGGCTCATCCCCTTCGGTGACGTGGTGGAGGCGGCCCTCCGGGCGCGGCAGGCGGCGCAGGCCCGCCAGCGCGCCGCCTGTGGCGCTGCCTGGCCGGACAACGACCTCGTCTTCACGGATGACGAGGGGTACCACCTCGTCCCCAACACCGTCAGCAACCACATCCAGGCGACCCTCAAGCGGGCGGGCCTGGGGCACCTGCGCCTCCACGACCTGCGCCACGGGGCCTCCACCCTGCTCAGCGTGGTGGGCGCGCCGGAGCGGATCAAGATGGGCATCCTGGGCCATACCCGCCCGGCGCAGTCGATCGATTACACCGGCTTCGTCCCGGAGGAGGCGCGCCGGGCGGTGAACGCGGTCGAGGGGCTCCTCACCCCGACAGATGTGCCTCCAACGTGGCCAAATGGTTGCCCGGATGGTTGCCCGGACCTTCGAGGTGGATCACCCGCCGGAGATACGATCACGTCAGGACCACAAGATGTTGCGCCCTAGAGGGCATGGTGCACCACATATGGTGGTGCCTGAGGCCCCAAACGGGAGGTTGGGAAACGAGGAATGAGGGGTGGTACCGCATATCGGATTCGAACCGATGATCTCCGCCTTGAGAGGGCGGTGTCCTGGGCCTCTAGACGAATGCGGCACGGTCGGACGCGTCGGCGTCAGAGCGTCGCGAATGGTACCACGCGCGCACTCGCGGCCGCACCGGCACGGGTCCGGGCGGAGCCGCGCGGGC
>JAJYDP010000464.1 GCA_021777365.1 Chloroflexota bacterium
TGGTCTGCGCCTCGATCACCGAGAGCGGAGTGCGCAGCTCGTGCGAGGCGTCGGCGGTGAACTCGAGCTGGCGCTGCCGGGCGCGCTCGATCGGGGCGGCCACGCGGCGCCCGATGACCACCGCGCCGAGGAACACCAGCACCAGCAGGATCGGGCCGATGATCGCCTCGGCGACGATGACGGTCGACTGGGCCTGCGAGACGCTCTCCATGGTCTGGCCCACGACCACGTACTGGCCGCCGGCCGCGGCGCCTGCGATGCGCACCTCGGCGTTGTTGATCGCGACGGTCTGGGGCGCGGTCACCGTCCGGTAGGCGGCCGGCAGGACCGCGTTGGAGGTGTTGCAGGTGACGTCGCCATCGGGGTGGATGGTCCACACGATGACGGGAGGCCCGAACGGCCGGTCGGGCGGAGGTGCCCCAAAGCCGGTGGTCTGGGGCGGCGGCTCGCGGCTGATCTGCGAGAGCGAAGCGGCGAGGCGCCCGTCGATCTGCGCGGTCAGGTTGCGGGTGACGATCAGCACCACGGCCGCGGCGACGAAGAGATACGCCACCCCCACCACGGCGGCGGCGGAGAGGGCCACGCGGATCGAGGTGGCCCGGACATCCTGCCCGCCCCGCCCGTCGTGGCGGCCGCGACCGTTCACCTCTGCTCCAGGCGGTAGCCCGCGCCACGCACGGTGACGATCCCCACACCTGCGGCCGGCAGCTTTGCGCGCAGGCGGCTCAGCTGGACGTCGATGGCATTGGAGCCGAGCGGGTCGGTCTCGTCGCGCCACGCGTGCTCCGCGATCGCCTTGCGGTCCACGACCGCGGGCGAGCGGCGCATCAGCAGCTCGAGGATGCTGTACTCGGTGGAGGTCAGGTTGAGCGGCCGCCCTTCGACGGTGATCTCGCGGCGCACTGGATCGAGCGCGAGGGCGCCGCGCTCCACGATCGGGCCGTCCACGCCCCGCGGGCGGCGCTGGAGCGCCCGGATGCGCGCCAGGAGCTCACCGAAGTCGAAGGGCTTCACCAGGTAGTCGTCCGCGCCCGCGTCGAGCCCCTGGATCCGATCCGGCGGCGCGTCGCGTGCCGTGAGCATCAGGAGCGCCGTGGGGCGGCCGTGGCGGCGCGCCCAGGCGACGACGTCGATCCCGGGCGCGCCAGGCATGCGCCAGTCGATGACGGCCACGTCGTACTCGTAGAACTTGAGCTGCAGGATGGCGTCGTCGCCGCGCTCCACGGCGTCCACCTGGTACCCCTGGTCCTGCAGCCCCTCGACCAGGACGTCGCGCAGCCCCGGGTCGTCCTCGGCGACCAGGATCCGCACGGCGTCAGAGAATCCCGCGGATGTCGGCGGCCGCGGCGCGGGGTCGAGGGTCGGGTTCGACATGCATGGCATCCCATTATCTGCGCGGCTTATCTGCGTCGCGATCAGGTGGCCGAGGTAGTGGCCGGCTCGAGCGCCGGTTCCGGTCGCCGCCCGGCATGCACGCACGATGGTTCCGGCCGCCGCGCGGCAGGCTCGAGCGCCGGTTCCGGTCGCCGCCCGGCATGCACGCACGATGGTTCCGGCCGCCGCGCGCTCGTCGGCGCCTGAACCGGAGACGGGGTGGCCTCGGGCGTGTCGGCGGTCGCCGCAGCCAGCGCCGCAGCCGGGGTCGTCTCCGGCGCCGCATTCGGCCCCGCAGCCAGCGGTGCCTCTGCGATCGCGGCGGCGTTCGGGGCGGTCGGCTCGGTCCCCGGCGCGAGATCAAGCTGGTCCAGCATCAGGTGGTCCCTCATGGGCGGCATCTGCGGAGTCTCGACCGGCCTGCCTTTCGGAACGGTTACGGCGCCTTTTCCGCCACCCATCGACGTGCCCCTCGCGCTCGGGTGGCGAGACTCCGGCACGACAGGCCACGGCGGTAACAGTGGGGAAGGCCATCGCGACACCGTATCGGCAGTAGTGTTGCGTGACGGCCTTTGGCGCGGCTGCACCGCCAACTTCCCCATCCGACAAGGGCCAGCGTCAGGGGTGTGTCATCGCGGCGCAACAGTGGGGCTCCGCTTGTGCGTGCGGCGGCGTGACGCCAGGTCGAGTGTCTCGGCCTGGAGGGCGAGGGGCGGTGGTCGTGGCGACCCGGAGCCCGCGGAAGGCACAGGAGGCGGCCAGGCAACACTTCTACCGATACGACGGGTCGTGGGTGGGCGATGGGGCCTGCGGCGGCGATGGGGCCCGGGTGGGCGACGAGCCTTGCGCGGGCGATGGGGCCTGCGGGGGCGATGGGGCCTGCGGGGGCGACGAGCCTTGCGCGGGCGATGGGAGCCTGGTGGCACGGTAGGGCGGCGTCAGGGGGCAATGCCGGACCGGCGACAGGTCCTGCGCGGGCGGCGGGTCGTGGGTGTGCGATCGTCCTCCGGCGGGCGACGGGGTGAGGACGGGAGGCTGGCGCGGCCGACGCGCGGCCGACGAACGGCCAGCGGACCAAGGAACGGCCAGCGGACCGAAGGAGCGACCAGCCGGGAGCGACCGCGGACGAACCACTGAGCAGCCGGACGTGGTCTCGCCGGCCACGCGTGTCGCGGAGACGGTCCCCGGAGGAGCCCATCACCACCCTGCGCGTCTACGACCCCCGCCAGTGCTCCTCGAACACGACCTGCTCGCGCGGCAGTCGCGCCTGTCCCGGCGCCGACTTGGGCCGGCGCGCCGCCTCGGTCGGGTGACCGACGGAGACGACCGTTCGCACGAACCGGTCGGCCGGCAGCCCGAGGATCTCACTGACCGCGTCCCGTACGTCGGAGCGGATCCAGGAGATCCCACCGCCGAGATCGAGCATCGAGGTGGCGATGAGCATTCGTTCCGCGGCTCGGCCGTCGTCGAAGGCGCGAGAGATCGCCCGGTCACGGTCTACCGGGAGCGCGATCGCGATGGCGGCGGCCGCGGTCAGCAAGGGGCGAGTCTGCGGCTGGCCCGCAGCCGCGATCCGCTGCAGGGTCTCCCGGCTGCCGATCACGATGAACCGCCACGGCTGCTCGTTGTTGCTGCTGCCCGACCAGCGTGCGACCTCGGTGATCGCCTCGAGCGTGGCCCGGTCCAGCGGCTCGTCGGTGAACTCGCGGTATTGCCGGGCACGAACCAGAGGACGCACCCGGTCGATAGGGGAGGCGGGCGGGTTGCCCGGGGAGGTGAACGTCGGCTCGGTCATGGCTGCACGCTAGCAGACACCACAATCGGGGTGACCGACGCGGGAGGAGGCCGGTGGTTCGGGATCTGCCGGGCGCTGTGGGTGTACCGTCCCCGGCGATGGACGGGCCACCCACGCGAGGCTCCCGAATCAGCCATCTCCGCCGGCGACCTGCCGTGCTTGCGGTCGTCGCCATGGGGGCGAGCGCAGCACTGCTGCTCGCCGTCGTCTGGGCCACGCCCGGCGCACCGGGTCGGCACCTGGCAGTCAGCGGCACCGGCCGCCCGTCGTCGCTCGGCGTGCCGTCTGTGGGCACCCCGGGCACGAGCCCGGCGGGCATGGGACCCGCAGGCGCGGGCACGAGCGCCCCGGGCACGAGCACCCCGGGCATGAGCACCCCGGGCACGAGCACCGCCGTTACGATCGCCGCGGGCACGTCGTCCGCGTCAGCCACCGCGTCCACCCCTCCGTCGGGCCCGCCGTCGCCCACCGGGACGCCGCTCCCGTTCCCCTCGATCAGGCCCGCGCCCACCGGGACGTTCGCCCAGTACAACCTCCCGGCGCCGTGGATCGGCGGCACGTCGCCGTGGGCGAACGTGTGGGTCTACACGCCGGCCGGGTACCGGACGTCGTCGCCCGCGCGCTACCCCGTCCTCTACGAGGTGCCGTGGGGAGGGGACGGCTGGGAGAGCGGGATCCACGTCCGCGAGCTTCTCGACACACTGATCGCGGACGGCACCCTGCCGCCGACGCTCATGGTGTTCATCAACCAGGCCCGCGGCCCATACCGGCCGAGCGAGTGTGCCGACTCGTGGGATGGACGCGAGCACTTCGACACGTACGTGGCACAGACGGTGGTCCCCTGGGTCGACGCCCACTTTCGCACCCTGCGCACGCCCCTCGCGCGCACGCTGGTCGGCTTCTCGCAGGGCGGATACTGCGCGCCCACCCTGCTGTTCCACCACCCCGACCTGTTCGCGAGCGCCGTCTCGTTCAGCGGGTACTTCGTGGCCGGTGTCTGGAGTCCGGACACCAGGCTGGCCCATCTGCCGTTCGGGGGCAACGCGACGCTGATCGCCAACGATTCGCCGGTCATCCTGGCCGGGCGGTTGCCTTCCGCCGTCCGGACGCGTCTCTTCCTGGTCCTGGTCGGCACGCCGGGCGAGGCCTTCTACGGCCCGCAGCTGGAGTCGTTCTCGGGAACGCTGGCCGCCGGTGGGTACCAGTTCGTGGTCCTGGACAGCGCCGTCGGCCACTCGTGGCGCCAGGTCAGGGTCATGTTCGCGGCGGCCCTGGCGGCCGTCACGCAACACCAGGCGCAGGCGGGGCTCGTCACGCCGCGCGGCTGAACGCGGCGACCGCCCCCACGTGGGCAGGGCGCCGCCACGCGCACCGGCACCCCGGCCCGGGCGGGTAGCCCTCGAACAACCCGGGCGGGTAAGCCCTCGAACAACCCGGGCAGGCCCGTCGGCCGGGGCAGGCCCGTCGGCCGGGGCGCGATGGCCGGGGCAGGCCCGTCGGCCGGGGCGCGATGGCCGGGGCAGGCCCGTCGGCCGGGGCGCGATCACCG